>NZ_QQNA01000053.1 GCF_003346515.1 Streptomyces corynorhini | reverse complement strand
CCCGACCCGACCGGCGACCGCGACCTTCGCGGACACCGTCCGCGACGCCCGCCGGGCGCTGCCCGGCGCACGGCTGCGCCGCCGACTGTTCTGGCGCTACACGCTGGTCTGGCACCAGCGGTAGGCGGTCGGCCGCACAGCTCGGCCCGGCCCGGGGTCGGGCCATGCGCCTCGGCCCGGACCGGGGTTACGGAGCGTCCGGGCGCGCCGCGCCGGGCGCGAGCGACCCCACCGCCGCGACGATCACCGCCTGTTTCGCGCAGACCCAGTGCGGGTCGGCCCCCAGCTCGGGCTCCACCTCCAGCGCGTGCGGGTCGGCGTCGGGGCCCTCGGCGCAGACCGGGCAGAGCGGCCAGCGCCCGTACCGCTCCAGCAGCGCGTCCTGAACGTCCTGGGCGACCAGGCCCGTCACGTACGCGACCCCCTCCGGCCACTGTTCGACCCACCAGCGGCGGTGCGCCACGGCGTCCTCCACCAGCGACACCACGTCGGCGCGCGCCACATCGCTCGCCGCCAGATCGGCGAGGACCAGGGCGCGGGCGGCGTGCAGCGCCGACTCCAGGGAGGAGGGCGTTCCGGGGGCGGGGGCGGGCTGGTCGGGGTTCGCGTCGTTCATCCCGCCATTGTCAGGGAGATCTAAGGGTTGACCGACGCCGAGATTCGAAAATATCTTTCAGGTGTGACCCAAGTCGTGAAGGAAAGTTTCAGCGGTGCCGCCCCACCGGCGCCCGCCGCCCTGGCCGCCAAGGTGCGGACGCTCGCGCCGACCATGACCCGCTCCATGCAGCTCGTCGCCGAAGCGGTCGCCGGGGACCCGGCGGGCTGCGCCGCGCTCACCGTCACCGGGCTCGCGGAGCTGACGGGCACGAGCGAGGCGACCGTCGTCCGCACGGCCCGTCTCCTGGGCTACCCGGGCTACCGCGATCTGCGCCTCGCGCTCGCCGGGCTGGCGGCGCAGCAGCAGTCGGGCCGCGCGCCCGCCGTCACGGCGGACATCGCGGTGGACGATCCGATAGCCGATGTCGTCGCCAAGCTGGCCTACGACGAGCAGCAGACGCTGGCCGACACCGCCGCCGGGCTCGACACCGTGCAGCTGGGCGCGGTGATCGCCGCCGCCGTGGCGGCCCGGCGGATCGACATCTACGGGGTGGGCGCCTCGTCGCTCGTGGGCATGGACCTCGCCCAGAAGTTCCTGCGCATCGGCCTGATCGCGCACGCCCACAGCGACCCGCACCAGGCCGTCACCAACGCCGTGCAGCTGCGCGCGGGCGATGTGGCCGTGGCGATAACGCACTCGGGGTCCACGGGCGACGTGATCGAGCCGCTCCGCGTGGCCTTCGACCGCGGCGCGACGACGGTGGCGATCACCGGCCGCCCCGACGGCCCGGTCTCGCAGTACGCGGACCACGTCCTGACCACCTCGACCGCCCGCGAGAGCGAGCTGCGCCCGGCCGCGATGTCGAGCCGTACGAGCCAGCTCCTCGTCGTCGACTGCCTGTTCATAGGCGTCGCGCAGCGCACGTACGGGACGGCCGCCCCGGCCCTCTCCGCGTCGTACGAGGCGCTCGCGCACCGCCACAGCCCGCGCGGCGGAAGGCGCTGACCCGGTAGGGCGCCCCGGTGCCGGACCCCGGCTTCGGGGTACCCGCACCGGTCACCCCGTAACGGCCACTCCGTGACGGGTCGCCCCGTAACGGCACGGCACGGCACCACACCACACGGCACCGCACGGCACCGCACCCACATCCGTACCGGCACCCGCACCCGCACCCGGCACCCGCACCCGCACACCCGGAAGAAAGAGCCGCCCTCTCCATGACCACACCGGCCTCATCAGCCTCGCCTGTCTCCTCGTCCGCCTCGTCCACCACATCCGCCTCGTCTGCCTCGTCTGCCTCGTCCGCCGCGTCCGCCACGTCCGCCACGTCCGCCACCTCCCGAGACCTCCGCGCGCAGCTCGACTCCCTCACCACCGAGGCGTTCCGCCCCGAGCTGGCCGAGATCGATCAGCTGCCCACGCTGGAGATCGCCCGGATCATGAACGGCGAGGACGCCACCGTCCCCGCGGCCGTCGCCGCCCAGCTCCCCCGGATCGCCGCCGCCATCGACGCGATCGCCGAGCGCGCGGCGCACGGCGGGCGGCTGATCTACGCGGGCGCGGGGACGGCGGGACGGCTCGGCGTGCTGGACGCCAGCGAGTGCCCGCCGACGTTCAACACCGACCCCGAGGAGGTCCTCGGCCTCATCGCGGGCGGGCCGGGCGCGCTGGTGACGTCCGTCGAGGGCGCCGAGGACTCCAAGGAGCTGGCCGCCGCCGACCTGACGGCGGTGAAGCTCACCGCCGCCGACACCGTCGTCGGGATCTCCGCGTCCGGCCGCACCCCGTACGCGATAGGAGCCGTCGAGCACGCCCGCAGCCTCGGCGCGCTCACCGTCGGCCTCTCCTGCAACGCGGACAGCGCGCTGGCGGCGGCGGCCGAGCACGGCATCGAGGTGGTCGTCGGCCCCGAGCTGCTCACGGGCTCCACCCGGCTCAAGGCGGGGACGGCGCAGAAGCTCGTGCTGAACATGCTCTCGACGATCACCATGATCCGGCGCGGCAAGACGTACGGAAACCTGATGGTCGACGTGCGCGCCTCCAACGAGAAGCTGCGTGCCCGCTCGCGCCGGATCGTCTCCCTCGCCACCGGCGCCTCCGACGAGGAGATCGAGAAGGCGCTGCACGACAGCGACGGCGAGGTGAAGAACGCCGTCCTCGCCCTCCTCGGCTCGGTCGACGGCCCGACGGCCGCCGCACTCCTCGCGGCGAACAACGGCCATCTGCGCGCGGCGCTGCGGGCCGCCCCCACCCCACCACGTACTCCCTGATCATCCCTTCGCACAGCAAGGCACGAAGCACCATGGCAACCACAGGATCAGCAGCAGACAAGACACCGGACAAGACGCCCGACAAGAACCGCGCCACGGCCGAGGCGATCCTCCCGCTCGTCGGGGGAGCGGGAAACGTGGCATCCGTCGCCCACTGCATGACCAGGCTGCGGCTCGGTCTGCACGACCGCTCTCTCGTGCGGGACGAGGCGCTCAAGGCGCTGCCCGCCGTACTGGGGGTGATCGAGGACGAGACGTACCAGATCGTGCTGGGCCCGGGGACGGTGGCGCGGGTGACGCCGGAGTTCGAGCGGCTGGTGGCGGAGGCCGAGGAGACGGCGGCCCCCACGCCCGGAGCCTCCTCGCCCGCCCCCTCCTCCGCCACGGCCACAGCCACGGCCACGGCCTCGGCGGACGAGCTGGCGGCGCGGGGAGCGGAGATCAAGGCGGAACGGAAGGCGCGCAACGCCACGCCCTTCAAGCTCTTCCTGCGCCGGATCGCCAACATCTTCGTGCCGCTCATCCCGGCGCTGATCGGCTGCGGCATCATCGCCGGTCTCAACGGTCTGCTGACGAACCTGCACTGGTTGCCCGCTGTCGTCCCGGCCCTGGCGGCGATGGCGTCGGGCTTCATGTCGCTGATCGCGGTATTCGTGGGCTACAACACGGCGAAGGAGTTCGGCGGTACGCCCATCCTGGGCGGCGCGGTCGCCGCGATCATCGTCTTCCCGGGCGTCGCCAACATCGACGCGTTCGGGCAGAAGCTCTCCCCGGGCCAGGGCGGCGTCCTGGGCGCGCTGGGCGCGGCGGTCCTGGCGGTGTACGTCGAGAAGTGGTGCAGGCGACGGGTCCCGGAGGCGCTCGACGTCCTGGTCACCCCCACCCTGACCGTGCTGGTCTCCGGCCTGGTCACGATCTTCGGCCTGATGTACGTGGCCGGGGAGATCTCCACCGCCATCGGCACCTTCGCCGACTGGCTGCTCTCGCACGGCGGTTCAGGCGCCGGTTTCGTCCTGGGCGGCCTGTTCCTGCCGCTGGTGATGCTGGGCCTGCACCAGGCGCTCATCCCGATCCACACCACCCTGATCGAGCAGCAGGGCTACACCGTCCTGCTGCCCATCCTCGCCATGGCGGGCGCGGGCCAGGTCGGCGCGGCGGCGGCCGTGTACCTGCGCCTCCCGCACAACACCTCGATCCGCCGCACCATCAGGTCCGCCCTCCCGGCCGGTTTCCTCGGCGTGGGCGAGCCCCTCATCTACGGCGTCTCCCTCCCCCTGGGCCGCCCCTTCATCACCGCCTGCGTGGGCGGCGCCTTCGGAGGCGGCTTCGTGGGCCTGTTCAACCAGCTGGGCGCGGCGGTCGGTTCGACGGCGATCGGCCCCTCCGGCTGGGCCCTGTTCCCACTGCTGTCGGGCAACAAGGGCCTGGGCGAGATGATCGCCGTGTACGGCGGCGGGCTGCTGGTGGGATACGCGGTGGGCTTCGTCGCCACGTACTACTTCGGCTTCACGAAGACGATGCTGCACGAGCTGAACACCGATACGGAGACGGCCGCCCGTACGACCACCAGCAAGGCGCCGACCGCCACCCCGGCCACCCCGGCCACCCCGGCTACCCCGGGCGACCAGCCGCCCCCGGAGACGGCGGCGCAGCCGGCCCAGGTCTGAGCGAGGCCCGTCCGCCACGGCGGCGGGTGGCGCCTCAGCCCGCCGCCGTACGGAGGAACCGCACCAGGTCGTCCACGCCGTACCCGATCAGCGACGCCCGCTCGGCCGCCATGAGCAGCAACTGCGCCACGACGGTGGCCCCGCGCCCGTCGCGCCCGTCGGCCTTCCACTCCCAGAGCCCCTCGACCCCGAGGTCCGTCATGAGCACCCCGGACGCGGCCCGGACCTCGGCGCAGACAGGCGCGACGGCGTCGAGCAGGTTCAGGCCCTCGCGCTCACAGCGGAGGCAGAAGAAGTCGCCGTACCGTCCGGCCGAACACCCGGGCGGCGGGGCGGCCTTCAGGGAGTCGTAGCGGGGGTCGTGGAGATCCGGGAGCCCCTCGGCCAGGCAGTGGAGGAGGTTGAACTGGTAACGATTAACCCCCTCTACCGCGTCTTCGCGTTCTTTTGTGTCCTGCGTAGCCATAAGCGCACTCCAGCACGGTGTGTATTGATTCGCACCACACAGCGTGGCCGAATGTGGCTAGCCTGAATAGACAGTTCGCCCCAACACCGACAGGTGATGAACAGGGAGACCGTCATGCCCGGATCCAAACCCCTCGACCCGTCCTCCTCACCACGCGCCATGCTCGGCGCGGAGCTACGACATCAGCGCGTGCAAGCGCGACTCACGCAGGGCGAGTTGGGGAGGCCGCTCTTCGTGAGCGGCTCCTTCATCGGCCAGCTGGAGTCGGGGACGCGCAGGATGCAGCCGGAGTACGCGACGTACTTCGACGAGACGTTCAAGACGAACGGGTACTTCCTGCGCAACTGCGAGGCGCTGAAGACGTCGAAGTATCCGGATCACTTCGCGGAGGCGGCGGAGGCTGAGGCGATCGCGACGGTGATCAAGGAGTACGCGCCGCTGCTGATCCCGGGGCTGTTGCAGACGGAGGGGTACGCGCGGGCGGTCTTCCGCGCGTATAACCCGACGGCGGTGGAAGAGACGATAGAGGAACTGATCACGGCGAGGCTGGAACGAGCCAACCTCCTCAAACATCCAACAAAGCCGATGGTTTGGACGGTGCTTGACGAGGCAGTGCTGCGGCGTCCGGTGGGCGGACCTGCGGTGATGGCGGAGGCGCTGCGTCATGTGGCGCGGTTGATTCGTAAGCACCGAATTATCGTGCAGGTGCTTCCGTTGAGCGCAGGCGCACACGCGGCACTTGAGGGCACCCTGAAACTCATGGCGTTCGACGACGCGCCCCCACTGGCCTATCTCCAGAGCATGGGCTCGGGCCGATTGTTGGACGATCCGGCGACGGTAGCCCGGCACGAACTGACCTACGATCTGGTGGGGGCCAGCGCACTGTCACCGGAAACTTCCTTGGCCCTGCTGGAGTCAGTGGCGGAGGATTACGAACATGCAGAGCAGCAGCCATGAGTACGACCTGAGCGCAGCCACGTGGCACAAATCCACGTACAGCGGCGGCAGCGGCGGCGACTGCCTTGAGGTCGCCCGGGACTTCCCCGGCGCAGCCACGTGGCACAAGTCCACATACAGCGGTGGCAGCGGCGGCAGTTGCCTCGAAGTCGCCCGAGACTTCCCCGGATCCGCGACCTGGCGCAAGTCCACGTACAGCGGCGCCAGCGGCGGCAACTGCCTCGAAGTGACCGACGGCCTCACCGGCATCGTCCCCGTGCGCGACTCCAAGACCCCGGCCGCGCCTGCCCTGGTCTTCTGGGCCGGGGCGTGGGCGGCCTTCGTGAACGAGGTCAAAGTCATGCCGTAGGCAGGGCGCAGACGTCGGATTCGGGTTCAGGTTCAGGTCCCGGTCGGTGGTGCGCTCATCGCTGCCGCGAGGAAGGTGACCGCCCAGCGCCGGGCGCCCTCGCCCGTCTTCGGGCACAGGTCGGCCGGGGAGTGCCGGTTGTAGACCTCGACGCGGTCGACGGCGGTCACGGCGAGGATCCCTCGCAGCCGGAACCCCAGCTCCTCCGAGGAGAGGTCGGGCAGGGCGCGCTCGAAGGCCGCCAGGTAGCGCTCGCGCACCGCGCCCTCGGCCGGGCCCGTCCAGGCGCGCATCTCCTCGGCCGGGTCGCTGATGATCATCACGATCAGCCGGGACCTCCGGGCGCCGCCCTCGTCGTCGGCCGGCATCCCGTCGAACAGCGGACCCGCGAACGCCTCGACCAGTTCGGCGACCGGCGGGTCCGGGGTCCGGGCCAGCAGCCGGTCGAGCCCGGCGCGCTGCGCGGCGGTGATGGGCTCGATCGCGCGGCGGACGACCTCGGTCAGCAACGCCGCCTTTGAGCCGAAGTGGTACGAGACGGCGGCCAGGTTCGCTCCGGCGAGGTCGGTGATCGCGCGGACCGAGGTGCCGCCGTAACCGCGCTCCGCGAAGAGGCGTTCGGCCGCGTCGAGAATCTGGGTGCGGGTATCGGGTGGCGCCATGGGTGCATACTGTACATACGCTTGATTAAAACGAACGTATGATTGATGCGAACGTCCGGAAGAGGGCTGCCATGAAACTGCTCGTCTACGGCGCCGGGGTCACCGGCAGCCTGCTCGCCGCCCACCTGCACAAGGGCGGGCACGATGTCTCGCTCCTCGCCCGGGGTGAGCGCCTGGCCGCCCTGCGCCGACACGGCCTGCGGCTCGCCGAGGAGGACAGCCCGGCCGTCGAACAGGTGCCCCTGCGCGTGGTCGAGCATCCGGGCGGCGCGTACGAGCTGACCCTCGTCCCTGTCCGCGCCCACCAGGTGGACGCGGTGCTGGAGTCACTCGCCGGACTCGAAGGCGACGTGTTGTTTCTGCTCAACTGGGCTGCTGGAGCACAGCCGTTGGGCGAGGGGATCGGCCACGGGCGGGTGCTGCTCGGCTTCCCCACGTTCGGCGGCACGATGGACGGCGATGTGGTGCGCTACCGCGCGCCCAGCCTGATGACGCGCCGGGTCCCGATGTCGATCGGTGAGCCCGACGGCCGTACCACCGCGCGGCTGGGACGGATCGTGGAGGCGTTCCGCACCACCGGGATCAACGCCAAGGCCGAGCCACGGATGGACGCCTGGCTCAAGACGCACGCCGCGTTCGAGGTGCCGCTCGGCCAGGCGGTGCACGCGGCGGGCGGCCCGGTGGCGCTGGCCGACGATCCGCGGGCGATCCGGGACATGATCCACCACATACGGCGGAACCTGGCCGCCCTGCCGACGCGGCCGGTCCCGCGCGCGTTCAACGTTCTGCGGACGCTGCCGGTAGGACTGCTCGTGGCCGTGTTCCGGCGCTTCCTGCGGAGCCCGACGGCCGTGCACAGCGGGCTCAGCGACGCCTCGCCCACGGCGGTGGCGGAACTCGACCGGCTGGCCGAACAGTTGCGCGCCTGCGCGGGCACCCGGTAGGCGAAGGACGGCGGGGCGGCAGCGGCGCCGCCCGGCGGCGCGCGCCTGCCTGCCTGCCTGCCTGCCTGCTAGGGTCCCCGCCAGCAGTAAGCCTCCACGGCCCGGATGCCCACCATCCACCGTGGAGGCTTTTTTTCATGCCCCGGTTTCCATGACCGGGTTTTCATGCCCCGGACAGAAGAAGGAGTCCCGTGCCTGACGTGCCTGACGGGCCTGACGGGCCTGACGTATCCCTTTCCGTCGCGGGCGTCGCCGATCTCCCCGTGGTGGAGCGGCTGTGGCTGATGTTCCGCCACGACATGTCGGAGTTCCACGGTCTGCTGCCCCGCGCCGACGGGACCTTCCGAGGCGACCGCCTCCGTACGGCGTTCTCCGAGCCGGACTGGGTTCCCTACCTGCTCACGAGCGGTGACAGCCCTGCCGGGTTCGCGTTCGTCCGGGGTCTGACCGGTCCGACGCGCGTGCTGAACAGCTTCTTTGTCGTGCGCGGCGCGCGGCGGACGGGGATCGGGCTGCGCGCGGTCCGGGAGATCACGGCCAGGCACCCGGGCCCGTGGTCCGTCGCGTTCCAGGACGCCAACAGCGCCGCCGTGCGCTTCTGGCGGCGCGTGGCCACGGAGATCGCCGACGACGCGTGGACGGAGGAGCGCAGAGCGGTACCGGGGCGGCCCGAAGCGCCGCCCGATGTCTGGATCTCGTTCCACGCCCGCGCGGCGACGCACGACTGAGCCTCCGAGCCGGAAAGCGAGCAGGCAACGGTGCCCGAACGGGCCATGGATGGGCCATGGACGGGCCGTGGACGGGCCGCGATCGACGAGCGCGGACTGACGGACTGCCCGTACGCACGTGTCCTACGCTCTACTGGGGGCCACGGCGGAGGAGGATCATGACCCGCGAGTACCGCGTGCGGCCCGGTCGTGTCTTCGGACTGGTGGTGGTCATCGCGTTCGTCACGATGGCGCCTCTGCTGCCGCTGTGGACCGCCACCGGCCTCGCGGGGGCGACAAAGCGGCTGGTCAGCGTGGTACTTCTGGCTCTCTTCCTCGTCCTCTGCGTCCGGGCCGGCCGCTCGGTGACCGTCGTCGACTCCACCGGCATCCACATCCGTACCCTCAGCCGCACGCGCCACCTGGGCTGGTCCGACGTCCAGGACTTCCGCTCCGCCCCCAGCAACCGCGCCCCGGGCCGGAGCGACGCCCCCGACACCGTGACGTACGCCCACACCCACGGCGGCCGTCGGGTCCTGCTCCCGTACGTGGACGACCGGCATGTGGACGTCGAGCGGGAGATCCGGCTGCTGCGCGCCGCACTGCGTCAAAGCGGCTGATCCGGGGTGCGCAGCCACGGGTGCTGGTTGCCGTCGGCGGTGACGGTGAGCCCGTACTCGTAGAGGTCCGGCCGACCGGCCCGCGTCCAGTTCAGGTAGGAGCGCTCCAGGTCGGAGACCAGGTCACGCGGTCCCCACTGCCGGATCTCGTTGCCGGCCACATGCGCCCAGGAGGTGCCGGTGGACAGCCACCACGCGGAGCCGTCGGCGGTGTCCTGCCGGTCGGCGTGGAGCCCGGGGAGCATCAGGCCCACGGCGAACCGGGCGTGGAAATCGGTGTCGAGCCACCCCATGTCCAGGCTGGTGGCGCCTGCCCTGGCACCGGTCCAGGCGTCGTGGCTGTAGAGGGTGTGCAGGGGCGATTGGTCGCCCCGGCGCTGACCGCGCAGGTCCATGAACGCCATGGGGTAGCCGAAGTGCCCTTCTCCACGGCCCTCTTCTGTGATGCGCAGTACGGCCATGCCGCGCGGCTGCAGGGCGCTGCGCCACGGGGCGACGACCAGCCCGCCCGGCCTGGTCTGCGCGATCCACGCGCCGGGTACCCGGCTCAGGGACGCGGTGGAGATGACCCGGTCGAAGGGAGCCCGGGGCTCGAAGCCCTTCTCGCCGTCCGCGACCACCACGACGGGCCGGTATCCGGTGACCCGCAGTGCTCGTTCGGCGCCTTCGGCCACCTCGGGATCGATTTCCACCGTCGTCACGTTCTCCGCGCCTGCCCGTTCGCACAGCAGGGCCGCGTTATATCCGGTGCCCGCCCCGATTTCCAGGATCCGCTGGCCGGGACGCACGTCCGCTGCCGCGAGCATGGTGAACACGGCGTCGGGCGCGCTGATGGAACTGGTGGGAAGCGCCCCTCCAAGAGGGCCGGGGCGCCCGTCGTCGACCTGCGTCACCACCGAGCCGGTCACGTCGTAGACCAGCCGGGCCCAGTCGTCCGGGGCATCGGCGCGGTCCAACGGCTGGTACGCGCGGTCGTCCTGGCGCCACTCCCATACGCGTTGTGGGACGAAGGCGTGACGCGCGACCTTCTCGAAGGCCGTACGCATCCACGGCAGTTCGAAGCCTCCGGCCTCGTCCAGCCGGGCGGCCGTACGGGCGCGCAGGGCGTCGAGGTCCACCGGTTCGGTTGGCGCCGTCATTTTCCGCGTGTACCGGAACCGGGCTTCGAGACATCCGGATGCTGCCCGTCCGAGTCCCTCTTGGACGGTTCCGGGGCCGGCGGGTTCGGCGGTGGAGGTGCTCCATGAGTGCCCATCACATGCGCCTGCTTTCTCGTTGGTCTCCTCAGAGCGGCGGGTGAACCCGGCGCGCTCTCCCTTCAAGCCCGACACTACACGAAGCGACGCCCTGGCAACAGAGAGCAACCATCCCCGGCGTGAGGGCGGTTGATCAGGCTTGAGCTTGCCTTTGCCGCTTCTGTAGCGTGCGTTTGCGCCATCAAACACACGAACACAACGGGGGACATCGCATGTCATTCGAGGACGAGTGGCGACAACTCAAAGAAGACGCGGCCGCGAAGAGTTCGGGGATGCGGCTGAACGGCCTTCCGGCCATGGACCCGGGCGGCCCCAGATACCCCGCCAGCGGCGGTACGGCTCCCGCGCCCGACTACGTCGTCCAGAGGGATGACCTGGGCGCCATCGGACACGACGCCTTCCTCCTCTTCAACGGCATGGAGTCGGGCGGCAAGCACGCGAAGGTCGAGAGCGAGGCCGCGGCGGCGGCTCTCAAGGCCGAGAATTTCGCCATGGGAGCCGCGTTGGCCACGGTGAACAAGACGTGGGAAACGCAGGTCAAGTCGTTGATGCAGGCATGTGCCCACATCTCCAACCACCTCGACTACACCGCCAAGTCCAGCAAGCAGGACGACGAGTGGATCGAGACAGACCTGAAACGCATCTCGGTGTCCAAGCTCAGCGAGTACTTCAAGTAGGGAGAGGCAGACCGAGATGACATCGATGCAGGACCTCCTGAACGTGAAGCTGACTCCTCTGAGCAGCGCGATCACCGACTGGACCCAGGCGATCGAGAAGCTCAAACACCTCGTGGACGACGCGAAGGCGATGAAGCAGCGTGCGAACGGCGCCCAGTGGGAGGGTGAGAACGCCACCGTCACAAGAGAGTTCGTCAGCAAGACGGCAAAAGAGTTCACCGATGCCCATACCGAGGCGACGAGCATCCGCGATCTCCTCAAGGATGCCCATACGCAGCTCCAGTCGGCGCAGACAGAACTCAAGGCGATCTGCGACAACCCGCCCAAGGGCATCGTGATCCATCCCGACGGTGTCCTCAGCCACCGCGTCCACCCCGACCGCCGCGCGAAGGGCAGCACCGAGGAGTCCGCCACTCCGGCCGAGTTCGAGGCGCTGCGGACCAAGCTTGAGGCCGTCCTCAAGCGAGCGGCGGAAGCGGACAAGCTCTGCGCCTGGGGTCTGCGCAGCCTGGTCAAGGACCATCCGCACGACTTCGGCAGCACCAGCTACAGCTCCCTCAAGGACGCCAAGCAGGCGAGGGACGCCGAGCGAGCGGTCCAGGACCGCAAGGAAGGACGGGAGGCGGCCCAGCTCTTCGGCCGTCTCGACCACCTCAGCGACAAGGAGATGGAGCGGCTTCTGACGCTGACGAAGAACGGGGAGAACTCCGCCGCCTTCAGTGCGGAACTGCTCAAGAACCTCAGTGTCGATGGCAGGGAAGGCCAGGAGGCGCTCCTCAAGCTGACCACGGCACTGGACAGCCACGACGCCTCCGGCGGGCTGCCCGAGACGCACGCTCAGCTCCGCTCCTCGCTGTCCGCCAGTCTCGCGGCCGCCACCCAGCCGGGCGCCCCGCTCGGGCCGGTGAACGGAGTCACCTCCGACTGGGCCACCAAGCTGCTCGACGTGGCCCGCGACGGAAACGGGCTGCCCGACAGGCATCCGGGCTCCATCAAGGGCGGCTTCGAAACGCTCAGTCGGCTGACCGGCCTGATCGGGGCGGGCGACGCGAAGTACGACGGAGCATTCCTCGAATCGGCGGCGTCGACCGTACGTGACTACGAGGAGCACTCGTCCGACCCGTACTCCTACGTCAAGGACAACTGGAAGGGCACCCAGGCAGACCCCATGGGTGGGCTGATGCAGGCGTTCAGCCGCAGCCCGGAGGCAGCAGAGGCATTCTTCGATCCGAAGAAGTCGGACAACCTCCAGTACTTCTTGAAGGACCGTGACTGGCCCGGCAGTTCAGTCGAGAACGACATGCCCCAGGAGACCATCGAAACCTCCGCACGCCACTACTTCGGCCAGGCCCTCGAAGCCGCCGCCACCGGCCACGAAGCCAATGCGGGCCCTCAGGAGATCCCGGCGCGGCACAGCGCCACTCAAGCGGCGATCTTCACCGATGTGGTCAAACAGTATGGTGCGGACATCGCAGGCGATCCGCAGGGTATGCCGGCGGGGCTCCGTTCGGGGGTGGGTGCGATGTTCGCGGACTACGCAGGGGATATCCACCAGATACTCGGCAAGAGCGTCAACACCAATACAGAATTCAGCCATCTTGAAATCGGCCGCAATGATCTCATCCCTGCCATGCGCGCGGTCGCGGAGGACCCCACGGCATTCGGGCGAATACATGACGCGTTGACAACCTACATCGCCACGGGCATCGACGATCATCCGGCCGAGGACTTCGTGACCAAGGATTCAAAGAGCAGCAACAAGCTCGCCGCCTTCGCGAATCAATCGGCATCCACAATGGGGCATCTGGACGAATTGCGCGCCGATGTCATCCATAAAATTGGCGAAGACAAGGCAAGCGCAGCTGCCTGGAACAAGATGATGCAGTACCACATGATCGGCGCACCATTTACAAATATCCCTCTGGCGGGTGACTCGATCCAACGACTCGTCGACGTCGGCACGGCCGAATACATGAACGGCCTGGTCGAAGAAATCGACAAAGAAACCAGAAACAATCTGGCCCGACATTTCTCCAGCGGAGAGCAGCAAATCCAAAAAATGCTGGAGACGGCGTTCAAGGATAAATTCCCCGAGGATCAGTGGTACCTCATGGACACCGACACGGGGCAGTTCGAGAGCATATTGCAGACGGGCGTCGAGAACTCTTACTACAACGGGCTCACGGGCGGCGCCGGAAACACTGGCAGAAGGGCGAATTAATGACTGCGGCACTCAAGGCAGTGGCGCGATCGTCCAAGCGCCTCAGGGCAATCATGGCGGGCACGGTCGCATTGGTCGTGGCCGGGACAGCTCTGGGAATCACCCACGTCGTACGCGAAAAGGACGAGCCCGCGCAGGAGAGTTTCTGCTGGGGAACGCTTGACGCGCGCGACGCGGCATCGCTGAGCGCCGAACGTGCGGCGCGGTACGTTTCCGACGACACGCAGCAACAGTTGGGGAGCGTATACCCGTTCACGTGCCTTGTGGGTCCCGTGAAGGAGGGCGCCAACAGCCCACTACAAACATCAGAATTCAGCGTAACGGTCCAGGGGCTCTCGAATAACTTTTCTGTCGGGTCGATCGGCGACGAAATCGTCGGCGCGACACCATCCAGGACACCCATTCAAGGGGTACCAGGCTGGCTGACCCCGAACCATGCAGGCGTCCTCCTGCCGGATTCCTGCAACAAGAAGCTGCGCCTCAACGGCGCCGCTTACGTAAGAATCGAAAGTTCGTCCCGGGCACGCGAGGCATTTGACATGGACGGCGCTTTTCGATCCAGACTCCTGCATTTGCTCATGAAGAGCGCAACGGGCATTTCAAAAAAACTCGACTGCTCCGATGGAGCTTTCGTCGCCCCGGAGAATACGCCTCCGGCCATCACCCCCTCCCCTCTCGCCTCCGATGAAACGTGCGAGCTTCCCGGCTTCACAGCATTTTCGTCGTCGAAGGTTCCTTTCAGCGAGTTCGTAACATCCGGCGATTACCGCATGTGGAGTTGCTCACTCATCGCCACGGAAGAAATCAAACAGGAAACCCTCTTGCAATTCACCATAACCCAGGAGGCACAGCTGCTACGGCTAGCCCGGGGAACGACAGGACGGTCGGCCAGCCTGCTCTGCGACGGAAAAGAGACGCTACTGGAGGTGAACTCCGCCATGTTTTTCAAGCGGCGGGCGGGTAGCGAATCCGTACTGCCCGAAGAAAAACTGTTCGAAAACTTCAAGAAAGCTGTCTCCAAGAAATCCGATTGCACTCCCCTGGACGACGCTTCCTGATCACGGTATTCGCCACGCTCCACAACGCCCCGCGCGCCCGTCGCGGCTTGTTCGCCGGACGGAGCACGCGGGGCGCGGTGCTGGGATCTGACGTCAGGATGGCTCCCGCACCACCTCCTTGTTCTTGGCCAGCGCCTTCGTTCGGGCGGTGACGGTGGCGCGCAGGGTGGTGACGGCCTTGTCGACGCCCTTGGCGTCGGCGCCGTTCGCCTTCGCGCCCGCCGCCAGGGTGGTGAGTGTCTTGGACGCGGTGCCGGAGCTGTAGAACTTCTCGTACAGCTCGCGGTAGGCGGTCTTGTAGACGGTGTCGAAGGCGTCGAGCTTCAGGAAGCGCTCCTTGAGGATGTGACCGCCCCTGGGCCCCCCGCCACCGCCTCCGGCACCGGCCTTGCCGTCGGCATCGTCGCCGCCGCCGGGAGCGCCGCCGGGGAAGCCGCCCTCGGGGAAACCGCCCTCCGGGAAGCCGTCGGCCGGTGGGCCGTCGGTGTTGTCGTCTCCGGCCGCGTCCCCGGCGGGCATGGCTGCCCGGCCCATGCCCATGCCCGTCTCGTCGTCCGGGCCCGTGTCGGTGGAGCCGCTGAACGCGAGGTTGAAGTCCCAGCCGAGGACCGAGAACTTCTTGGTGCTCAGGTCGTACCAGAGCACGTAGTTGTTGCCGGGGCCCGCCATGTCGTCGAAGTTCATCAGCAGGTTCTGCGTGGCCACGTACTCCGCGAAGGACTTCACGTCGACGTGGTCGGCCAGCTCTGCCGCGAACTCCTTGTCCGACGCCTCGTTCGCCCACTTGATGAGCTTCATCACCGGGGCGAGATCCTGGCTGCCCTTCTTGTTCAGCTGCTTGAAGGACGTCTTGTAGTCGGTGGGATCGTCGCCCTTGTACGCGAAACTGCCGCTGGCCCGCGCCTTGTACATCACGCCGTCGGTGTCGTATGAGGCGTCCGCGTAGTCCATGCTCGGGTTCTCGACCAGCAGCCGGGTGACCGTGGGACCGTTGTTGACCTGCACGGAGGAGAAGGCGAACCCCTCCGCCGTCTGGTCGGTCGCGTCCATCAGCGAGAGCGTCAGCGCCTCGTTGAACGGGACGTCGGCGTCCGCTCCGGGACGGATGGAGATCTCCCGGTGGCCCTGGTAGGCCCGGCCCTCGACGTACTCGTCGATGCTGATGAGCCAGGGCAGCTCCTCCGGCTTGGACGCGGAGAGTTCGTAGTTCACCATTCCGCCACCCCCGCCCCCGCCGCCGGGGGCAGCGTTCTGGCCCTGGCCCTGGTCCTGGCCCTGGTCCTGGCCAGCGCCTTGGCCCGGTCCGGCTCCTTGCCTGCCTCCCTGACCGCCGCCCTGATCGCCTCCCTGGCCACCTCCCTGACCGCCTCCCTGACCGCCGCCTTGTCCGGCGCCGCCCGGTCCCCCGGCTCCTCCCCGTCGGTTGCCCCGCAGGCTCTGGAGCGTCGAGTTGCCCTTGAGCCGGATGCCGACGTCCTTCAGGAAGACCCCGTCGATCGTCAGGTCCGCGCGGATGTAGTCCTTCGTCCCTTCGTCCTTGAAGTCCTTCATCATCTTGGTGAACTCCGACTCGTCATAGGCGAGTTGGATACGGTGCGACGTCGTCGCGTCGTACAGCCCGACCGACCCCGCCACGTTCTCCGTGATCTCGTCGCTGTCCGCGGCCGAGGCGCTCGTCACCCAGGGGGTGACCCGGGCGTCGCCGAAGAAGGCCAGCAGTACGGTCAGCCCGAGCCCCAGCGCCACGACGGGCTTCCAGTGGTGGCGTAGCCGTACCGGAATCCGGTGCTTCAGAGGCCGACGCCCGTTCGGCGCGCCCATCACAGGTCGGTCTGGTCGTATCCGGTCAGCACGGTGACACGCTGACCGGAGGTGCGTTCCTGGAGCGCCGCCACCAGTTCGCCCGGCTCGGTGCCCTTCTTCATCCGTACCGTGTAGAAGACCTCGGTCAGCGCGCCGCCCCGGATCGTCTCCGTGCTGACCAGCTCGAATTCGCTGGTGTAGCGGATGAGGACGTCGCGGATACCCTCGCTGTAGTCGTCCCCGGCCGGCACCTGCACCTTGACCACCTGGCGCTGGACGTCGAGGTGGAACCAGTTGAACTTGTACATCACGTAGATGATCAGGCAGATCGCCACACCCGCGACGGAGGCCAGCGTGTAGAAGCGCGCGCCCGCCGCCATGCCGATGCCCATCACCAGGAAGATGAAGCCGACATCCCTGGTTTCCTTGATCGCGTTACGGAAGCGGACCACCGACAACGCCCCCACCAGCGAGAAGGCGCGGGCCAGGTTGGATCCGACGACCAGCATGATCAGGGCGACGATCATGCCGACGATGACCAGGGTCTGCACGTACGACTGGCTGTACGAGACGTTCCGGTGCGTGGCCCGGTAGACGTACCCGATCATCGTGCTGAGGATGAACGAGAGGGACATCGCGATCACGATGTCCGTGACGCTGAACGTCCCGCTCAGGTCCTGAAGGTCGAAATTCACGGTTGCTCATGCCTCCACAGGCGTGGGTGGGGGGAAGGACGCGGAGCGGTCCGCCGGTTGGCCGACGGGGTGGTCCGCGCGGTGATCCGTGCGGGGGTGGTCCGTACGGGGGTGGTCCTCTTCGCGTACGTGGAAGACCGACCGGGGTGCCATGCCGAACGCCTCGACGGACTGCACGTACTTGGAGACCCGCACGAGGTTGAGATCGCGGCGGGCGGCCAGGTCGGTGATCCAGTACGGCGTACGTTCGTTGACCTTGACCTCCATCACCGTGAGGTGCGGCGGCAGGGTGTAACGGTTCTCCGCGCCCTCGGCGGTGAAGTCGAAGTCGCGGTCCCGGCCGCGTACGCGCCGGTCGAAGGTGACGCGGAGCCCGGTGTCCTGGTCGCGGCCGACCAGCGCCTCGCGCTGATAGCCGGTGATGACCATGGGCCGCAGGTCGAGCCGTACGACCAGTTCGAGCACCTCCTCGACGAAGGCGCGCTCCTTGGCGGCGTGGTCGATCAGCCGCCGCCCGTCGACCAGTTCGCGCGCGGTGGCGTACGGGAGGGTGATGCGGCGCTTCTGCGTGACGCGGTTGACGCGCTGCTTGATCTCCACGCAGACGGGCGCGTCGTCGGTGACCCCGGTGAGGTCTCCGTAGTGCCGGATCCGGAGCTTCCTGCGGAACTTCAGCCCCTCGATCTTCTCCCAGTAGAAGCGGAGTTGCGGGGTGTCGTAGTACAGGCTCCACACCCCGTAGCCGCCGACGGGGCTGTGCGCGTCGCGGTCCATGCGCTCGGCCAGCTCGTCGCGGATGGCGGCGGCCAAGTCAACGGGGACGAGGTACTTCAACTCGTACCGGTTGAAGGAGTGCAGTCGGCTGGCGACTTGCAGCGCCTCCGGCGCGGCTGCCTCGGGAGCGGCTGTATCCGGTGCGGCTACCTCGGGGGCGGCTGTATCCGGTGTGGCTGCCTCTTCTGGTGTTTCGGGCGGGTCGGCCCGCGCCGCGTCGCCGGTGCGGGGTGCGGGGGTCTTCCGCAGGCGGAACATGGCTCTCCTCACTCAAGTGCGTGGATGCGTCCTTGAGTAAGGAATCGGTCAAGCCTGTGCGTGAGTTATGAGTTGAATATGAACAGAATGAATTTTCTGGCTGAACTCCAGGTGAACGAATGCGCTGTCCCGATCTGTCGCCTCTCGTCCCCTCCGTTCCCTGATCCCCGCCGCCTATCCTGGTCGCTGCTCCCGCCCGGACCGATGGATCAGGAACTCCCTTATGTGGCAAGGACAGCAGCCGTCGGGTAACGAGCCGCGGCAGCAGCCCCCGAGCGCGAACCCGTACCTGCGGCCCGCGCCCTGGGACGCCCCGACGGTGACGGCCGGCCCCGGCGGTGGCCCCAACGGTGGCCCCGGCGGCGATGGCGACAGCGGTAGCGGCGGCGGGGGTGAGGAGGGGGGCGGCGACCGCCGCAGGACCATGGTCGTCGCCCTGGTCGCGGTGGCCGCCGTCCTGATGACCGCCGGTGTCACCGGGTGGCTGGTCCTCGGCCGCGACAGCGGCGAGGACGGCACCAGGAAGGACGAGGCGACGGACGTGTCGCCGTCGCCCTCCGGGCCTCCGGCGCGCTCCTCGGGGGAGCCGAAGCCGGTCGTCGCGGGCTGGAAGACCGTGGTCAATCCGAAGACCGGCATCGCCTTCGACGTGCCCCCCGAGTGGGACCGCAAGGCGGCGACCTGGGCCAGTTACGCCGTCGAGGGCGGCGACGAGGAGAAGATCCTCGTCGGCTTCGCCGCGCCCGCGGTGCTCAAGGAGAAGTGGTGCGCGTCCGACGACAACAAGGACGGCGTCGACGAGGACACCGCGCTCGCCTCGGCCGGCTCCAGGAGCGAGAACAGCGCCAAGGACGTCGCGGAGGCGGCCCGGAAGAACGCCGAACTGTGGGTGTACGGGCGGTATGCGCAGCCCGACCGGACGAAGATCTCCAACGGCCCCGTGGCGTCGTACACCACCGCCTCCGGCATCAAGGGCAGTCTGGCGACGTCCGAGTCCTCCGGTGCCGACCGGAGCGGCAAGTGCGACACGGACGGCAAGGCCACGGCCTTCGCCTTCAAGAACTCCAAGGGTGACTTCGTCTCCTGGACCTTCCACGGCGCGAAGGGTGTCGACGACGAGGTCCCCGACGCGACGGTCCGCGAGATCCTCGGCACGGTCCGGCTGACGGACGGCACCACCGGCTCCTGAACGCCCGCCGACTGAACGCCCGCGGACTGAAAGGTCGCTGGCCGCAAGGTCGCGGACCGCACACCCGTCGACCGCACACCCGTCGACCGCACACCCGCGGACCGCACACCCGCCAACTGGGCACCCACCGACCGAACGCCCGCCGACCGAACACCTTCGGGCTCGGCGCCCGTTCGACTGAGCACCCGTTCGCGGGTACGCGGTCAGGCGGCGGCGCGCTCGCCGACCGGCCTGCGGCGCAGCGCGGTCCGCTGGATGGCCGGCGGGTCGTAGGCCATGTCGAGGGTTCCGATGTCGGTGCCGGGAGGCACGATGGCGTCGATGCGGTCGAGGATCTCCTCGCTGAGGGTGGTCCCGGCACCTGCGAGGAGATTGTCGAGGTGCTCCATGGTGCGCGGTCCGATGATGGCGGAGGTGACGCCGGGGTGGGCGATGGCGAAGGCCATCGCCAGGTGCGTCAGCGGCATTCCGGCCTCTTCGGCGAGCGGGATGAGCTGCTCGACGGCGTCGAGCCTGCGCTCGTCGGTCAGGTGCTTGAAGCCGTAGCGGGCGCGGTGGGTTTCCGCCTGCTCGCCCTTGCGGTAACGGCCGGTGAGCAGGCCGCCCGCGAGGGGGCTCCACACCAGGGTGCCCATGCCGTAGCGCTCGCAGACGGGCAGGACCTCGCGCTCGATGCCCCGGGTGAGGATCGAGTACGGCGGCTGCTCGGTGCGGAACGGTCGCAGGCCGCGCCGCTCGGCGACCCACTGCGCCTCGACCATGTCGGACGCGGGGAAGGACGAGGCGCCGATGGCGCGGATCTTGCCCGCGCGCATCAGGTCGGTGAGGGCCGCGAGGCTCTCCTCCACGTCGGTGTCCGGTGCGGGCCTGTGCAGCTGGAACAGGTCGACGTAGTCGGTACCGAGCCTGCGCAGCGAGTCGTCCAGCGAGCGCACCAGCCAACGGCGCGAGTTGCCCTGCTGGTTGGGGTCGTCCCCCATGGGGAGGTGGGCCTTGGTGGCGAGGACGACGTTGTCCCGGCGGCCCTTGAGGGCCTTGCCGACGATCTCCTCCGACTCGCCGCGCGAGTAGACATCGGCGGTGTCGATGAAGTTGACGCCCGCGTCCAGTGCCTTGTGGATGATGCGGATCGAGTCGTCGTGGTCGGGATTGCCCAGGGCGCCGAACATCATCGCGCCCAGGCAGTACGGGCTGACCTTGATGCCGGTCCGGCCCAGTGTGCGGTACTTCATGGTGCTCCTCCTGTGCTGGGGTGCCCGCGTCGACACCTCGCGCCCACGCAAACGGAACGTCGTTCCGCTTAATACGATACGGAACACCGTTCCGTTTATCAAGGGCCGCCGACCCCGCGAGGAACCGGTCCCCGCCTCGGCACGCCGGTCTCGTGACGCCTTCTTCGGCGCTCGCTCATTGGTTTGTCCGGGTCGCTCGCGTTCGTCACCGCCCTGCCGACCGTTCATCAGATCGCGCTAACTCACGATGGTCGGCCGGTTGGGCCCGATGGGCGTGGATACGTTCGGTGCGCCGTCCGAGGAGGGCGGCACCCGTCGTGTGTGCCGTACGTGCTTGAGCCCGTGTCCGCCGCCGTCCCGGCAGCCCCGGCTGTCCTCACCGGTACGGACGCGCCCGCTCGGGCAGTTCCCATGGGAGTGGACATGAGTTTCACAGGACGCAAGACCATCGCGGTGATGGCCGCGGCTCTGGCATCGCTGGGCGCGGGGAGCGGAGTCACCGCGTCCGCGGCGGCTCCGTCGGACGCGCCGTCGAACGCGCCGTGCAGCGGGGCGGAGTGCCCGAGCCTGAAGCCGACCAGGCTCACGGCGAGCCAGGGCAGCCTGAACGTCACCCAGATGCAGTTGGAGAACCTCCACGCGATGGCGGCCGACGCGGTGACCGGGGAGCCCATCCGCGGCGCCAGGATCGTCTTCGCCACCATCGGCGGCCGGACCCTGGGGGCCGCGTACACCGACTACGACGGCGTGGCCGCGATCACCGCCCCGGAGAACCTGGGTGTCGGAACCGTCCAGGAGCTGCTGGGCGGTTACGAAGCCGCGATGGTCGGCGACGGCGTCCACGCCCCGGCCGGGGCGCACGGGGCGATCACCATCGGGATCGACCAGGGCCCCGGCGTCCCGGGAGCCCCGTGCAGCATCTGCAGCGACAGCGGGCTCAAGCGGGACGTGGTCCCGGTCGACTGGAGCCGGTAGGGATGCGGATCTTCCCCCGGCGGTCCGGGGCCGCCGATCGCCGTGCCACGGGCGGCCGTTCGGCCGACGCGCCGCCGGAATCCGCCATGGCCCCGGCCGCCCCAGCCGCCCCAGAAGCCGCCGTCGCCCCGGCCGCTCCGGTCACCCCGACCACCCCAGCCACCCTCGTCGCCCCCGTCGCCCCAGCCGCCCCCGTGACCCCCGCCGCTCCGATCGGCGCGGTCAACGGCCACGCGGTCCTGGCAACCGTGGCCGCGCTGCCCGTCAGCACCTGGCGCTACCTCTGGGAGCCCGAAGGCGTACGCCACCTCGGGCCGATGGCCCAGGACTGGCACGCCGCCTTCGGCTTCCACCAGGACGACACCACCATCCCCGTGGTCGACGGCCTCGGCGTCGCCCTGGTGTGCGTCCAGGCCCTCAACCGCCGCGTGGAAGAACTCACCGCCGAGGTGGAGCGCCTGCGGGAAGCGGCGAGCGCCGACGACGAACCCGGGGCCGCGTGACCGACCGAGGGCCGGACACCACGACGAGGCAGGACACCATGGCACGCCAGAACACCACAGCACAGCAGGACACCACCACAGCACGGCAGGACACCGCCGTGCCGCCACCCGCCGAAGCGCCCGAGGCGACGGATCAGCCGTCCCCCGTGAGCACGGACGCGATCTGGCGGCTTCCCGTGACGGTCTGCCGTATCACCCAGTTCCTGGGCGAGCGGACGGCCGACGCGTTGCTGGAGCGCGCCGTCGCCGCCACCGACGACGCGTGGCAGCCCTCCACGATCCGGGACCACGAGCTGGTCCCCGACTTCCGCAGCTCCCGGTCCCACCAGGACTTCACCGCACCCGAGTTGATGTCGGCCATCGACGAGGTGGTGGAGGCGGTCGAGCACACGCTGGGAGTCTCCTGCCGGTATACGGAACCCGACTACACCCTCAACGTCCACAACGACGGTGACTTCTACCGGGCGCACCAGGACTCCACCGCCGAGTTCTCCCCCAGGCGTCTGCTCACGTTCGTGTACTACCTGCACCGCACGCCCCGGCCGTTCGACGGCGGCGAGCTGCGGATGTTCGACGCGGCCCTCCCCCTGCACACCGGGACCACCGGAGCGTGGCAGGAGCACACCTGGCGGGACTGGGAGCCCGAGCACGACAGCATCGTCTTCTTCCGCCCCACCGCCTGGCACGAGGTACGGCCGGTCAGCTGTCCGGGCAAGCGGCACGCGGACAGCCGCTTCGCCGTCAACGGCTGGCTGTGCGCCCCCGACCCCGCGAACGCGCGGACCCGGGCGTGACTCGTCAGCTCACCCGTACCGAAAGCAGGGCACCACACAGGGGAGGAGGCGCCGCCATGCCCCCCCAGTCCAGCTGATCACGCCCAGCTGACCGTCGAGGTCACTTCCCACGACCGCGACACCGAAAGGCCCGAAAGACCCGGAAGGGTACGGAAGGGTACGGAAAAGCCCGAGGGCGGCATCCCCTCCGCGGACTGCGGAAATCCGCAGACTGCCAGAAGGAATGCCGCCCTCGGTCAGGACAAGTCGATCCGCTGGGGCCGGGGCCCCGGTCGGATCAGAAGTCCATGTCACCGCCCGGCATGCCGCCGCCCGCGGGGGCCGCGCCGGCCTTCTCGGGCTTGTCGGCGATGACGGCTTCCGTCGTGAGGAACAGCGCGGCGATGGACGCGGCGTTCTGCAGAGCGGAGCGCGTGACCTTCGCCGGGTCGATGATGCCCTCGGCGATCATGTCGACGTACTCGCCGGTCGCGGCGTTCAGGCCGTGACCGACCGTCAGGTTGCGGACCTTCTCGACGACGACGCCGCCCTCAAGACCACCGTTGACGGCGATCTGCTTGAGGGGGGCCTCCAGCGCGAGCTTCACGGCGTTGGCGCCGGTCGCCTCGTCGCCCGTCAGCTCAAGCTTCTCGAAGACCGAGGAAGCCTGGAGCAGAGCCACGCCACCACCGGCGACGATGCCCTCCTCGACGGCGGCCTTGGCGTTGCGCACCGCGTCCTCGATGCGGTGCTTGCGCTCCTTCAGCTCGACCTCGGTCGCGGCGCCGGCCTTGATGACGGCCACGCCGCCGGCCAGCTTCGCGAGGCGCTCCTGGAGCTTCTCGCGGTCGTAGTCCGAGTCGCTGTTCTCGATCTCGGCGCGGATCTGGTTGACCCGACCGGCGACCTGGTCGCTGTCACCGGCACCGTCGACGATGGTGGTCTCGTCCTTGGTGATGACGACCTTGCGGGCACGGCCCAGCAGGTCGAGACCGGCGTTCTCCAGCTTGAGGCCGACCTCCTCGGAGATGACCGTACCGCCGGTGAGGATGGCGATGTCGTTGAGCATGGCCTTGCGGCGGTCACCGAAGCCCGGGGCCTTGACGGCGACGGACTTGAAGGTGCCGCGGATCTTGTTGACGACCAGGGTCGACAGCGCCTCGCCCTCGACGTCCTCCGCGATGATCAGCAGGGGCTTGCCCGACTGCATGACCTTCTCCAGCAGCGGAAGGAGGTCCTTCACGTTGCCGATCTTGGAGTTGACGATCAGGAGGTACGGGTCGTCGAGCGACGCCTCCATGCGCTCCATGTCGGTGGCGAAGTACGCCGAGATGTAGCCCTTGTCGAAGCGCATGCCCTCCGTCAGTTCGAGTTCGAGACCGAAGGTCTGCGACTCCTCGACGGTGATGACGCCTTCCTTGCCGACCTTGTCCATGGCCTCGGCGATCAGCTCGCCGATCTGGGTGTCGGCGGCGGAGATGGAGGCCGTCGAAGCGATCTGCTCCTTGGTCTCCACGTCCTTGGCCTGCTCCAGCAGGGCACCGGAGACGGCCTCGACGGCCTTCTCGATACCGCGCTTGAGGGCCATCGGGTTGGCGCCGGCGGCCACGTTGCGCAGGCCCTCGCGGACGAGCGCCTGGGCGAGAACGGTCGCGGTGGTCGTACCGTCACCAGCGACGTCGTCCGTCTTCTTGGCGACTTCCTTGACCAGCTCGGCGCCGATCTTCTCGTACGGGTCCTCGAGCTCGATCTCCTTGGCGATGGACACACCATCGTTGGTGATCGTGGGGGCGCCCCACTTCTTCTCGAGGACGACGTTGCGACCCTTGGGACCAAGGGTGACCTTGACGGCGTCGGCGAGCTGGTTCATCCCGCGCTCGAGACCGCGCCGTGCCTCCTCGTCGAACGCGATGATCTTGGCCATGTGAAGTGGTCCTCCCGGACTGGGGTGGATTGCTCCGGACCGCGTTGGCGCCCGCGACGGACGGCCTGAGAGTCGTGTGGTTCCTTGCCCCACCGACCCTGCGGGCCTCGCCGACCCGGTCCTAAGTTGTCACTCTCACTTGCAGAGTGCTAACGCCAATAATTAGCACTCGACCCCAGAGAGTGCAAGCGCCCGCAGGGCATCGTGGTACCGAGGGGGAGACGTCACTCACGCGCGTGGGGCCCGCATCCATGTTCTGGATGCGGGCCCCACGGGCGTGAGTGACGTGCGATGTGTCGTGAGTGCGTCGGTGGCCGATCGCGCCGGGTCAGACGGCGAGCTTGACCATGTCAGCCTGCGGACCCTTCTGGCCCTGCGAGATCTCGAACTCCACTCGCTGACCTTCTTCAAGGGTGCGGTAGCCGTCCATCTGAATCGCGCTGTAGTGGACGAAAACATCCGCACCACCGTCTACCGCGATGAAGCCGTAGCCCTTCTCCGCGTTGAACCACTTGACGGTGCCCTGAGCCATGCCTAACTCCCCTATTACTGGCCCTTGCACGGGGCCACACTTCGCGCCGGAACGCATCGACCGCCGCTGAATGTATCTGCCCAACTGCCCTCTGCAACAGGGCAATCGGCGGAGAAATCTGGGGGTGGCCGAACTCGCATAGCGTTGAATTCGCTGCGATCCAGGGCAAGTCGGGCCGGGCAAAGCGCATCTAACGCGCAAAGGCCATCCGGAGATCGGTCCCATGTTGTCGCGTTCTCGCGTGCGCCGATCAAGATCGACGGAGGGGCCTTCCCCTACTCTATCGCGCTCAACCATGCAGAATGGCCCCCTCCGCTTCTGCCGCGGAGAGGGCCATGCCGGTGACGGGGAGTACGCGGCACCCGGGGTGCGCGTACGGAGAGTCAGCCTCCCGCGACGGCCGGGATGATCGAGATGCCGGCGCCCGCGGGGGTGGCGGTCTCCAGGCCCTGCTCGAACCGGACGTCGTCGTCGTTCACGTACACGTTCACGAAGCGGCGCAGCTTGCCCTGGTCGTCCAGGACGCGGGCGGCGATGCCCGGATGGTTGCTCTCCAGGGACTGGATGACCTCGGAGAGGGTGGCGCCCTCCGCCGGGACCTCGGCCTGTCCCGCGGTGTAGGTACGGAGGATGGTGGGGATACGGACCTTGACGCTCATGACGGGTGCCCTGCCTTTCTGCGGAAGCCTGGGTAAGGCCGCGGAAGCCCGCGAGCCTGCTGAAAGTCTGCGGAAGCCCACGAACTCGCGAGCCTGCGAGCCCGCGAGCCAGCCGGAAAAGCCCGCGGAATCCGAGGACGCCGCGAGGACGCCCGAGGACGTCCTCGGGGGAAGTCCCGGGCCTCAGCTCGCCGCGAGGCCCGCGTCGCGGAACGCGTCGAGGCTCGGGCGGATGGTCGCGGTCGGTCCGGTCGTCGGCGCCACGGCGTCGAGGGTCTTCAGCCCGTCGCCTGTGTTCAGGACGACGGTGGTGAGGGTCGGGTCGAGGAGCCCGGACTCGATGAGCTTCTTCGTGACGCCCACGGTGACCCCGCCCGCCGTCTCGGCGAAGATCCCCTCGGTGCGCGCCAGCAGCTTGATCGCGTCGACGATCTGCTCGTCGTCGACGTCCTCGACGGCGCCGCCGGTACGGCGGGCGATGTCCAGGACGTACGGTCCGTCGGCCGGGTTGCCGATCGCCAGCGACTTGGCGATGGTGTCGGGCTTCTGCGGCCGTACGACGTCGTGGCCCGCCTTGAAGGCGGTCGAGACCGGCGAGCAGCCCTTGGCCTGGGCGCCGAAGATCTTGTACGGCTTGTCCTCGACCAGACCGAGCTTGATCAGCTCCTGAAGACCCTTGTCGATCTTCGTGAGCTGCGATCCCGAGGCGATCGGGATGACGAGCTGGTCGGGCAGGCGCCAGCCGAGCTGCTCGCAGATCTCGTACGCGAGGGTCTTGGAGCCCTCGCCGTAGTACGGCCGGAGGTTGACGTTGACGAAGCCCCAGCCCTCGCCGAGCGGGTCGCCGATCAGCTCGGAGCAGAAACGGTTCACGTCGTCGTAGTTGCCCTCGATGCCGACCAGGTCCCCGCCGTACACCGCGGCCATGACGACCTTGCCCTGCTCCAGGTCGTGCGGGATGAACACGCAGGAGCGGAAACCGGCGCGGGCGGCAGCCGCGCCGACCGCGCCCGCGAGGTTGCCGGTGGAGGAGCAGGAGAGCGTGGTGAAGCCGAAGGCGCGGGCGGCCTCGACGGCGATGGCCACGACGCGGTCCTTGAAGGAGTGCGTCGGGTTGCCGGAGTCGTCCTTGACGTGCAGCGAGCCGGTGATGCCCAGCTCACGGGCGAGATTGTCGGCCTTGACGAGCTTGGTGAAGCCGGGGTTGATGTTCGGCTTCGAGGCGACGTCGGCGGGGACGGGCAGCAGCGGCGCGTAGCGCCAGATGTTGTCGGGTCCCGCGGCGATGCGCTTCTTCAGCTCGTCGGGGGTGCCGCTCGGCAGGTCGTACGCGACTTCGAGCGGCCCGAAACAGCTCGCACAGGCGAAGATGGGGCCGAGGTCGAACCGCTCTCCGCATTCGCGGCACGAGAGCGCGGCGGCGGGTCCGAGGTCGACGGTGGTGCCGGCGGCGTTGGCGCCGGTGCCGTTCTGGACGGTCTGCACAGCCATGGAGGCGAGGCCCTTTCTCCTCATCTTCCTCGCGACGTACTTCGCCACGAGACGGAATTGGCACCTTCCCCACCGTGACCTCGCGGTCGGCGGGAGGGTTGCCGGGACTTCAACGGGCCGTTCCCTCAGTCCCTCTGGATGAGCGCTATGGCGCCGGACCTGGGGTCCGGTGCTTTTGTTTCCCCCTCGACCCCGGCATGCGGCGGTCAAGGACGTTGTTCAAGACTGTAACCGAAGGAGTGCACGGTTGAGATAGCCGTCCGCACCGCGAGATGGATCACGTTTTATGGATCAGCGCAGGGAGTACCGAACGTGCTGGAAGAGGTGGAACGCTGGCTGACCAGGCGTTCCTGGTCAGCCACCGACCGTACGCTCGACCAGTTGCTGGCGGCGAAGGCCGCCCGGGGCGCCACCGTGAGTGTGGTGCTTCCGGCGCTGGACGAGGAGGAGACGGTCGGGGAGATCGTCTCCGTGATCCGGCGTGAGCTGATGGTGGAGGCCCGGCTGGTCGATGAGCTGGTGGTGATCGACTCGGGCTCCACCGACCGTACGTCCGAGGTGGCGGCGGCGGCCGGGGCGCGGGTGGTGCACCGGGACGCGATACTGCCGCGGCTGCCCGCGCTGCCCGGCAAGGGCGAGGTGCTGTGGCGGTCGCTGCTGGTGACGCGCGGGGACATCGTCTGCTTCGTGGACGCGGATCTGCGCGATTTCTCGGCGGATTTCGTCTCCGGGATCGTCGGCCCGCTGCTGACGGAGCCGGATGTGCAGTTCGTGAAGGCGATGTACGACCGCCCCCTGACGCTGCCAGGAGAGACCGGCGATCACGAGGGTGGCCGGACCGGCGGGCAGGGCGGCGGTCCTGCGGGCGGCCAGGGCGGGCGGGTGACCGAGCTGGTGGCGCGCCCGCTGCTCAATCTGCACTGGCCCCGGCTGGCCGGGTTCGTACAGCCGCTGGGCGGGGAATACGCGGCGCGGCGCTCGCTGCTGGAGCGGCTGCCGTTCCCCGTGGGGTACGGGGTGGAGCTGGGGCTCCTGGTGGACGCGTTGCACACGGTGGGGCTCGACGCGCTGGCGCAGGTCGATGTCGGGGTACGGCGCCACCGCCATCAGGACGACCGGGCGCTGGGGCGGATGGCCGCGGCGATCTACCGTACGGCGCAGCTGCGGCTCTCCCGGGGCCATCTGGTGCGGCCGCGGCTGACGCAGTTCGAGCGGGACGGGGACGGGTTCACGCCGCACACGCACGCGGTGGACACGGAGGAGCGTCCGCCGGTGCGGGAGATCGCGGAGTACCCGGCCGGACGCGCGGCGTAACAGATTATTTTCGTATCCAATGTCTAGATTCTCGCTCCATGAGCGCAGATCTCTGGACGAGTAACGGCCTCCTGACCCCGAACCTCATGGACCCGAGCTTCGTCGGCGTCGCCGGCATGCGGCAGTGGGCGGTGACCGCCCTGGCCCAGACCGGGAGCGCCGCCGAGCGGCTGTGGCTGCTGGGCGGCGTGGCGCTCGCGCTGACCGGGGCCGGGGTCGTCGCGCTGGCCGCCGCGCGCGGCGGGCGCGACTGACCGGCACTGCGTGCGGTACGGCGGAGCGGCGGTACGGCGGAGCGGCGCGACGGAACCGTACGACCGGCCGGTACGACTGCCGGTACCACTGGCCGGTATCACTGGCTGGTACCACTGGCCGGTACCTGGCCGGTACGGCGGCCTCCCGTACGTTTGAGCGTTTCCCGTACGGGCTAGGTTTCGGCACATGGTCTCCGATCACCCTGTCCCGTCTGCCCCCGCGGCCTCCTCCGCCTCTGCTGGCCCCGCCCGCGCCCGGGTCCTCGTCGCCTCCAACCGCGGCCCGGTCTCGTACACCCTGCGCGACGACGGCGCCCTGGTCGCCAAGAGGGGCGGCGGCGGGCTGGTGTCGGGGCTCTCGGCCATCGGCCCGGACACGGATGCCGTGTGGGTGTGCGCCGCGCTCGGCGACGGCGACCGCGAGGCCGTGCGGCGGCTGGACGGCAGGCTCGACCCCGCGGACACCGGCGGGCAGCGCGTCCGCATGCTCGGTATCCCGCCCGAGGTGTACGCGGACGCGTACAACGGCGTGGCGAACTCGACGCTCTGGTTCGTCCACCACCTCCTCTACCAGACCCCGCTGGAGCCGTCCTTCGGCCCGGAGTTCCGCGCCCAGTGGGCCTCGTACGAGGCGTACAACCGGGCCTTCGCCGAGGCCCTGGCCGACGAGGCCGCCGACGGCGCGGCCGTCCTCGTGCAGGACTACCACCTGGCGCTGGTGCCCGGAATGCTGCGCGCGCTGCGCCCCGACCTGTCGATCGGGCACTTCTCGCACACCCCGTGGGCGCCCGTCGACTACTTCCGGCTGCTCCCCGACGACATCGCGCGCCAGCTCCTGCGCGGCATCCTGGGCGCCGACCGCGCCGCCTTCCTGACCCACCGCTGGGCCGACGCCTTCACCGCGTGCTGCGCGGAGCTGCTGGGCGGTACGGGCAAGACGCGCGTCGGCGTGCACGGCCTCGGCGCCGACGCCGACTTCCTGCGCGAGCGCGCCCACCGCCCGGATGTGGACGAGCGCATCGCGACCCTGCGCGAGCAGATCGGCAGGGCTCCGGACGGTTCGCGGCGCAGGACCGTCGTGCGGGTCGACCGCACGGAGCTGTCGAAGAACATCGTCCGCGGACTGCTCGCCTACCGCCAGCTCCTCGTGGACCACCCCGAGTGGCGCGAGCGCGTCGCCCACGTCGCCTTCGCCTACCCCTCCCGGCAGGACCTGGCGGTCTACCGCGACTACACGGCCGAGGTGCAGCGGGTCGCCGACGAGATCAACACCGAGTTCGGCACGTACGGCTGGACCCCGGTCGTGCTGCACGTCAAGGACGACTTCGCCCGCTCCCTGGCCGCCTACCGGCTGGCCGATGTCGCGCTGGTCAACCCGATCCGCGACGGGATGAACCTGGTCGCGAAGGAGATCCCCGTCGTCTCCGAGCGCGGCTGCGCGCTGGTCCTCTCGCGTGAGGCGGGCGCCTACGAGGAGCTGGGCGAGGACGCGCTGGTGATCAACCCGTACGACATCAGCGCCACCGCGACCGCCCTCCACGACGCCCTCTCCCTCCCGGACGGCGACCGCGCGGAACGCACCAAGCGCCTGGCCGCCGCCGCGACGGCGCTGCCGCCGCAACGCTGGTTCCTGGACCAGCTGGAGGCGCTGCGCGAGGGCTGAGCCGGGGCCCCAGGCGAGTGGTGCGAAGTGCAGAGGACCGGCTCAATTCACGATGCGCGCGCTACCGCGCGCAGTTCGGAACTTCAGCGCATGTCGGTAGATCTCCGGAAGTCGGTAGCGCCCGTCATGGTCCCTCACCAGAGCTCCGGCCTCGGTGAGTTCGGCGACCTCTCCAGGCTCCAGCCCCACGTCCTCCGCCGTGAAAGGCATGGGCACTGTGGCGGCAAATTCCCTCAAGCGTCTGAGTCGGTCCTCCAGCGTCGGGTTCTCCTGGGCCAGTTCGACAAACTTATGCTCGCTGCACGGCACGAGGGCATCACGCATAGCAGCTGGGGTGAGCAATCGGTCTTCCCAATCACGGTCGCCACGGGACCCTTCAGCCGCCTCGCTGAGGAAGCGCACCACGTCGCGGGCCTGTACCTGCTTGTTGAAGTCAGCGAGGGCCGCCGGCACCCATCGGTGCGAAATGGCCTGGCGGGACTTCTCCCGCCCCATCTTGGCGCCCCAGACCGGAACCAATTCCTCGGCGATCCGTTCCCGGGACAGGTCCATCAGATCTTCCACCGGACGCGGAACCGCCCCTGCGGTCACGGCTACCCAGAGGGCAAGCCGCAGCGCCTCCTGCGCGTCCCAGTGCAGCGCGTACGGGGCGTATCGGTCCAAGAACTGGCCGTTGTTCTGGCGCAGGGCCGCGAGAACCAGGTCCCGCCGCGCGAAGATCACGATGCCGAGCGGGCGGCCCCGCAGCATCCGCAGCCAGTCCGGCACTTCGGTGAACAGAGACCGCAAGGCGGTGAGTTTGTTCTCTCCGTCGAGCGCCTGGAAGAAATCCTCAAGACCGTCGAGCACGAAGATCAGGCGACGCTGCTTCCCTCGCTCGATGAGCAGCCGCTCCGGGTCCTCGTCCCGCACTGCGGGCCCATACGCGGCGAGGACCATGCACCGCAGCCACACTGTGCGCCAGTAGTCGACGTCTTCGCTGCGCGGACTCTTCAGTTCTTCCCGGAGGATACGCTTGATGTCCTGCGCGGTCGCTCCGTGGCCCTTCGCCAGCATGTCCCGCCGGGCCTGCGGCCCCGTGCGTCCCTCGACCGACTGATCCATGTTCGTGGGGTCGAGGACCGGCACCACCGAGGCCGTCACCTGTACGGTCTCATTCGCCTTTCCGGCGAAATCCGACCACTCTCCCTCTGCACACAACCGCGCGTAGGTGAAGGTCTTGCCGGCGCCTTTCGCCCCCACGACGACAGCGACGGGAAGCGTGGTGCGATGATCACCCACCAGACGCCGGAGTGGCTCGGTCGCCAGGAACCCGAGAGCGCCGTCCAGCGCGGTCTTTTCGGCGAAGATGAGCGACTTGGCCTGCTGGTAGAGGAGATCACGTCCGTCAGAGACGCTGCCGATTGGCTTCTGTTCCGGCTTCGCCGGCCGGATCGGCGCCAATTCGACGAGCCTTTCGCCGACCCCGCAGCGGCGTACGACATCCAACGCGTCGTTCCAGGACCTCGGCAGAGCGAGCAATTCGTCCCGGAACGGGCTGGTGATGGTTTCGGTGAGCACCTGAGCGTCCACCTCTGGGGTGGGAAGACCCGCGCCTCCCGCCATCTCACCAGCCGGGCGCGCGACGCACAGCTCCGCCAGCGCCTCGGAGAACCGGGTCCGGGCCGTCGCTACCTGCTCGGTGTGCGTGTCCAACCGGTACTGCGTGATAATTCCCGCCGGCGAGGGGTCCTGGCCCGTCACAGCGGGTGCAGCGACCGCCAGCTGACGGATCAACCGCTCCGTGCCGTCCAGCGACTGACTACTCAGCGTTGCGACGAACATACGCTGTACCCGTGGATCGAGCAGGATCGGCGCGGACAGTTCCGACGCGCCTGCCCGGAGATCCACAATCACCGTATCCAGACCAGCGGCAGCGGCCACTTCTGCCAACGCCTCGGTCAGGAAGTAAAGAGATCTGCCCGGCATGGCCAGATCGGCGGGCTCTATACGCGAAGGCCCCAACCTGGCCCGTCGGCTGGCGGGCATCACCACCAGCTTGCCCTCCGGATACCGGGCGGCCTCCTGGTTGAGCAGATACTGAGCGGCCACTCGCGCGGCGGGAACGACATCACCGTCCACGGAACCGTGCAGCAGGGCCAGCAGGTCCTCGTAGCTAATGTCACAGGCGCCGCCCTGCGCCTGGTGCATCCAGGTAATGCCCGGCGCCTCCAGATCGCCGTCCACCAGCAGCACACCGTGCCCGCGTCCAGCAAGGAGGTCGGCCAGGGCAACCGCGTGAACCGTACGGCCGGCTCCGCCCTTGAACGAGTGAAACGCGATCACCTGTACATCAGCGGCGAAGGCCGACTGCTCGGGGCGAGGCAGCGGATGAGCGAGCTGGCCCGTGATCCGGCGCTGCATCAGACGCGGTGTACGCTCGCCCGGGTCGAAGGACTCCTCATGGATCAGGCGGACGATCAGCCCGTCGGCAGGCAAGTCTCCAGGCCGGTCCAGCAGCAGGACGGGCGCTCCGGCCTCGCCCTCGACTGAGCCGGTGCCGAAGACATCGTCCAGCCAGCCACGTGCCTGAGGCTCCGTCGTCCCTGGCACGACAGTGAGTTCCAGGCCGTCCCACCAGGCGCTTGCCTCCAGCAGCCAGTTGGGCCAGCGGCCTGCCACGGCCAGCTCAGCGCAGCGTTCGTCCACGTCGACCCAGGTCAACAAGTTTGCCGAGGCCGGCGGGGCGTAACCGTCCACCATTGATTCTCCGCTCACGGACATGTGCGTGCCGCCTCGATCAGATGGCGCAGGGCCACGAGAGCTTGCTGCTCCTCCCCTGGGTCCAGATCAGCACCGTAACGCCATGCCTGGTGCAAATCCTTCGCCGCCACGGGCTGATCGGCACCGGGCACCGAAGTGTCCTTCTCTCTGCGTTTGCAGGCCATGACCGCCGCCTGAACAGACACCGGCAGCCGCAGCTCTTTGGCCAGGTCACGGAGATCGTGAGTCCTCTCCGGCAGCTGGGACGTATCGCGTGCCTTGCGGCGGCGCAAGATCCCTGCCTTCAGTCCGCACTCGGCGCTGTAGAAGAGCAGCAGGCCGGCGGTGGTCCGGTCACCACCCTTCTCCGCCTCGTCCCCCCGCCGCAGCAGCCGCTCCTGGCTCCTGAGTAATTGCCTCACGTTCACGTTCACCATGCACCCACCGTAGGATAATTCCTTTTATACAGTGAGTGATTCAGCTAAAATGGACTGCGAGCGCCCCCAGGAAGTTCGCGACCGCCTCCGGGCCCGGGAGGACCAGGTCGGCGCGTTCGGCCAGTTCGGGGACTTCGGTGCCGCTGCACACCAGGAGGCCGGGGTGGCCGTCGGAGCGGAGTTTCTCGACGGCCGCGTAGGCCGGGAGGTCGCCCAGGTCGTCGCCCGCGTAGAGGACGGTCTCGGCGCCGACCTCGCGTACGTACTCCAGCAGGGCGACGCCCTTGTCCATGCCGGGCGGGCGCAGTTCCAGGACCATGCGGCCGGGTTCGACGATGAGGCCGTGGCGGGCGGCCAGTTCGCTCAGCGGGTCGCGCAGGGCGTCGAAGGCGGCCTGGGGGTCGCCGGCCCGGCGGGTGTGGACGGCGACGGCCTGGCCCTTCTCCTCGATCCAGGTCCCGCGCCAGGCGCCGAACCGGTCCAGGAAACCGGGAAGTTCGGCGCGGACCGCCGCGACGCCGTCGTGCGGGGCGGGGGCGCGGACCGTGCCCGTGACCGCGTCCCAGCGTTCGGCGCCGTAGTGGCCGAGGACCACGAGGTGGTCCAGGCCCGGCACCCCGGCGAAGCCGCCGTACCGTACCGCGACCCCGGCCGGCCGGCCGGTGACGACGGCGACCGACGCGACGCGCGGCGCGAGAGCGGCCAGCGCGGGGACGGCGCGCGGGTGGGCGCGGGCCCGTTCGGGGTCGGGGACGATGTCGGCGAGGGTGCCGTCGAAGTCGAGGGCGACGACGGCTTTCCCCGGCCGGGCGAGAAGCGCGGCCAGGCCGTCGGCCCCGGCGGGGGTCGTCGGATCCGGCAGGAGGGGATGCGGAGGGCTGCCCATGCCCCGAGCCTATCCGCGCCCATCAGCTCTTTCAGCCCTTTCAGCCCTTTCGACCGGGTCCGCACGCCGTCCCCGGCCGGGCCGGGCCCTGCGCCTCGCTAGCGCCTCGCGCGCCTCGCGTCGCGGACCCGGCGCAGCCTGTTCACCGTCACCGGGTCGTGCTCGGCCGCGCGCGGGTCGTCCAGCAACGCGCCGAGCAGCTGGTAGTAGCGGGTCGGGGACAGCCCCAGCCGCTCCCTGATCGCCCGCTCCTTGGCACCGGGCCCCGGCCAGCCGCGCCGCTCGACGGCGAGTACGGCGCGGTCCCGCTCGGAGAGCCCGGCGGGCGCCGCGGGTGCCCCGGGCGCTGCGGAGCACGCGGGCTCCGCGGGCGCCCCAGGCTCCGCGGGCTCCGCGGGGCGCTCCGCGTCCGGCGTATCAGGGGTCTCGGCGGCGGTCATCTGACCTACACGCTACTCGGCGGCCTCGGCGGACGACGCGTCACGCGCGATCTGCCCGAGGACATTGGACGGGCTCGCGCCCTTCTCGACCGCCCTGCCGATGTTCTTCTTCAGGCTGTCGCTCACCGTCCCCCAGGAGTTCTTGCCGTACGGAAGCAGCTCGGAGGCCGGCAGCGCCTCCAGGAACTTCCGCAGGTCGGCGTGGGAGTCGTCCGCCACCATGGCGTCGTTCGCGCTGTAGGTGACGGGCAGCAGATCGTACTGACCGGCGAAGTTCAGGACGTTCTTGTCCTCGTACGTGTAGTCCAGGAAGCGGCCGACCTCGCGACGGTGGCCGTTCTGCTTGAAGGCCATCATCCAGTCGGCGACCCCCATGGTGGACTTCGCCTTGCCGTTGGTGCCGGGCAGCGGCACCATGCCGACCTTGATCCCGCTCTTCTTGGCGTCCTGCATCAGCGTGGGGTGGCCGTTGAGCATGCCGACCTGGCCGCTGGTGAACGCCTTGAAGGCGGTGGCACGGTCCAGTTCACGAGGAGCGACCGGACCGGTCAGCCCGGCTCCCACCAGGTCCTTCTGGAGCCACTGGAAGGTCTCTATGTTCTGCGGCGAGTCGATGTTGTACGAGCCGTCGGCGGTGTCCGTGTAGCCGCCCCCGCCGCTCAGCAGCCACATCATCGTCTCGCTCTGCGCCTCTTCCGAGCCGAGCGGTATCGCGATCGGCGTCGTCACGCCCTTCTCCTTGAGCGCCTCGGCGTCGGACTTGATGTCCGCCCAGTTCTTCGGGGCGCTGATACCGGCCTCGGTGAAGAGGTCCTCGTTGTAGAAGAGCAGCCGGGTGGAGGCGACGAACGGCAGTCCGTACTGCACGCGGTGGACCTTGCCCGCCTCGGAGAGCTGGCTGAGGAAGTTCGACTGCGTGGGAACGGAGAGGAGTTCGTCGGCGGTGTAGAGCTTTTCCTGCTTGGCGTAGTGGGAGTACGAGCCGATCTGCGCGATGTCCGGCGCCTTGCCGTTCTCGACCATCTCGGCGACATCCGCGTCGATGGTCTTCCAGGGGCGGACATCGACATCGATCTTGATACCGGGGTTCTTGCTCTCGAACTCCGAGGCCAGCGCTTTCCAGTACTTCTCCGAACTGGTCCGCGCGTTGGTGCCGTAATCCGCGGCCACGAGTTTGAGGGTGACGTCTGCGGCGCCTCCCGTACCGCCGCAACCGGCGAGCGCCATGGTCATGCCCAGTGCGGCTATCGCCGCGGTCATTCCGGAGTAGCGCTGTCGCACAGCTGTGTTCCCGCCCTTTTGTTTCTCGCGTCTCAACACGCACGTACGTGGGGCACGCGCGCCGTACTCAACAGAACCGGCCAAGGTGACGCGATGTGATGAGGCACATGATTTTCTCCTATGCGGAGGTTTGAGGTCTACCCGAGGGTGGTTTCGCTTCGGCAACACCTGTCGCGGTGATCTATGCAGAGCAGTGGACTAGACCTTTTACGGTTCCACGCGCGAGACTGTTCCCGTGAGACACGTCATCGCCCTCGATGTGGGCGGCACCGGCATGAAAGCCGCCCTCGTGGGGGCGGACGGCACGCTGCTCCACGAGGTGCGCCGGGCGACCGGCAGGGAGCGCGGGCCCGAGGCGGTCGTGGAGGGCATCCTCGGCTTCGCCGCCGACCTGCGCGCGTACGGCGCGGAGCGCTTCGGCGCGGGCGCCGTCGCCGCCGGGGTCGCGGTGCCCGGGATCGTCGACGCCGAGCGGGGCATAGCGCTGTACGCGGCGAACCTCGGCTGGCGCGACGTACCGCTGCGCGAGCTGCTCGCGGCCCGGCTGGGCGGCGTACCGGTGGCGCTGGGGCACGACGTGCGCACCGGCGGGCTGGCCGAGGGGCGGCTCGGCGCGGGGCGCGGCGCCGACCGCTTCCTCTTCGTGCCGCTGGGCACCGGGATCGCCGGGGCCATCGGCATCGACGGCGCCATCGAGGCGGGCGCCCACGGCTCGGCGGGCGAGATCGGCCATGTGGTCGTCAGGCCCGACGGCCCCGAGTGCGGCTGCGGTCAGCGCGGCTGCCTGGAGACGCTGGCCTCCGCCGCCGCCGTGACCCGTGCCTGGGCGGCGGCGAGCGGCGACCCCACGGCGGACGCCGCCGACTGCGCCAAGGCCGTCGAGTCCGGCGATCCGGCGGCCGTACGGGTCTGGCGGGCGGCGGTCGACGCGCTGGCCGCCGGGCTGGTCACCGCGCTCACTCTGCTGGACCCGCGCACGCTGATCATCGGCGGCGGTCTCGCCGAGGCCGGGGACACCCTGTTCACCCCGCTGCGGGCGGCGGTCGAGGCGCGCGTCACGTTCCAGGCGCTGCCGGAGATCGTCCCGGCGGCGCTCGGGGACACGGCGGGATGCCTGGGCGCCGGACTGCTGGCCTGGGACCTGGTGGCGGCTGGGGCCGGTGAGGCTCGTGAATCCACTGAGGCCGCTGAGGCCGGTGAGACCACTGGTGAGGTCGGTGATTCCGGTGAGACCGGTGAGACCGGTGAGACCGGTGATTCCGCCGACCGGTCCACCGACGCCGCCGAGGCCACCGACGTCGCCGGAGACACCCGAACCACTCAATCCGCCGAATCCGCCGAATCTGTCGAATCCTCTGTACCCGCCACACCCGCCGCACCCGCCGCACCCGCCGATCCACTCGCCACGGAGGTAACCGCCTGATGGCCGCACGCGCCCGAAGCACCGTTCTCACCGGCGCCCGCGTGGTGCTCCCCACCGGGATCGTGGACGGGGGCCGGGTCATCGTGGAGGGCGGCCGGATCGCGGGCGCCGCCCCGGACGACGCCGTCAGGATCGATCTGACGGGCCACTGGCTCGTCCCCGGCTTCGTGGACCTGCACAACCACGGGGGCGGCGGCGCCTCGTTCACCTCCGGCTCGGTGGACGACGTACTGCGCGGCATCCGTACGCACCGCGAGCACGGCACGACCACCCTCGTCGCCTCCGCGGTCACCGGCGAGATGGACTTCCTGGCCCAGCGCGCCGGAGTCCTCTCCGAACTCGTCGAGCAGGGCGAGTTGGCCGGAATCCACTTCGAGGGCCCGTTCATCTCCCCCTGCCGCAAGGGCGCGCACAGCGAGGGCCTGCTGCGCGACCCGGACCCGGCCGAGGTGCGCAAGCTGCTCGACGCCGCGCGCGGTACGGCCAGGATGATGACGCTCGCCCCCGAACTGCCCGGCGGCACCGACTCCGTACGGCTGCTCGTGGAGCACGGGGTGATCGCCGCGATCGGCCATACGGACGCGACGTACGAGCAGACCGTCGAGGCGATCGACGCGGGCGCGAGCGTCGCCACGCACCTGTTCAACGCGATGCCGCCGCTCGGCCACCGGATGCCGGGGCCGATCGCCGCGCTGCTGGAGGACGAGCGGGTGACCGTCGAGCTGATCAACGACGGTACGCATCTGCACCCCGCCGCCCTGGAACTCGCCTTCCACCGCGCGGGCGCCGACCGCGTCGCCTTCATCACCGACGCGATGGACGCGGCGGGGTTCGGCGACGGCCGCTACCAGCTCGGCCCGCTCGCCGTGGATGTCGAGGGCGGGGTGGCGCGGCTGGCCGAGGGCGGCTCGATCGCCGGTTCCACGCTCACCCTCGACACCGCCTTCCAGCGCGCCGCCACCGTGGACCGGCTCCCGGTGGACGACATCGTCCGTGCCATCTCCGCCAATCCGGCGCGGCTGCTGGGCGTGTACGACCGGGTCGGGTCGCTGGAGCCGGGCAAGGACGCGGACGCGGTGGTGCTCGACGCGGACTTCGGGCTCAAGGGCGTGCTGCACAAGGGCGCGTGGCTGATCGACCCCCGCGTCGGCTGACCCGGGGCCGTGGGTCCGTCGAGAATCGGACGGCGGCAACCGGACAGCTGCCGGTTCACCACGGCCAGGGGGCTGGGCCGACCGCTTACTTTTTGAAATGATCGCCCCGGGCGGTCGGCGGTCGGCAGGGAGCCGGCGCAGCGAGCGCGGTCCCGGAGGCGTGACGGATGACGAGGCGTGACGACGGATGATCCTCACGGTCACGCTCAACGCCGCCCTGGACATCACGTACCGGACCCCCGCCCTGGTCCCGCACACCACCCACCGCGTCGACGAGGTCGTCGAACGGCCCGGCGGCAAGGGGCTGAACGTCGCGCGGGTGCTGGCGGCGCTCGGCCACGAGACGGTGGTCACCGGATTCGCGGGCGGGCGCACGGGCGACGTGCTGCGGGAGCTGCTGGGCGGCTGCGGGCCGGTGGGCCCTCGCGGCGCCGGGACGCGGTCGCGGGCCGACGCCGCGTACGCGCGGCCGGTGGACGCGCTCCTGCCGATCTCCGGGGCGACGCGCCGCACCATCGCCGTCGTGGACGCCGCGACCGGTGACACGACCCAGCTCAACGAGCCGGGTCCGACCGTCTCGGCCGCCGAGTGGCGGGCCTTCCTGAGCTGTTACGACCGGCTGGTCCCCGGCGCCGAGGCGGTGGCCCTGTGCGGCAGCCTGCCGCCGGGCGTGCATGTGGGGGCGTACGCCGAGCTGATCCGGCGGGCGCGCGGCGCGGGGGTGCCCGTCCTGCTCGACACCAGCGGCGAGCCGCTGCGCAGGGGCGTCGCCGCGCGCCCCGATCTGGTGAAGCCGAACGCCGACGAACTCGCCCTGCTCACCGGTTCCCGCGAACCGCTGGTCGCCGCGCGCGACACCCGGCGCCGCGGCGCCCGCGCCGTCGTCGCCTCGCTCGGCCCGGACGGCGTCCTGGCCGCCACCCCGGACGGCGTCTGGCGGGCGGGCCCGCCCGCCCCGGTGCGGGGCAACCCGACGGGCGCGGGCGACTCCGCCGTGGCCGGGCTGCTCTCCGGCCTGGTCGAACGCCTGCCGTGGCCCGCCCGGCTGAGCCGCGCGGTGGCGCTGTCCACGGCGACCGTACTGGCCCCGGTGGCGGGCGAGTTCGACGCGGCGGTGTACGAGGAGCTGCTGCCGCGCGTCACGGTGACGGAGTATCCGCCGGCCTGAAGGCGGCGCGAAAGGCGACGCCCCGGCTCGCGGGGCGAGGCCGGGGCGGAAGCTTTTCGTGGTGAGACGGCGCGTGGGGATCAGCAGTCGCGGATCAACGGTCGCGGATCAGCAGTCGCGGATCAGCAGTCGCGGATCAGCAGTCGCGGGTCAGCAACCCTAAATCAACAGTCTTGGATCAGCAGCCGTGGATCAGCAGTCGCGGATCAACAGCCGTCGGTCAGCTCGCGCGGGAGGGCGTCAGCGCTTGACGTGGCCCTCTTTGAGCGTGAACTGGTCGAGCACGGTCTCGCACTGGTTGCCTTCCTCGCAGGAGATCTTGATGGTGTTCGATCCCTTTTCGAGGTTGACCCAGGCGTAGGTGACCGTCCAGCCCTTCTCCCAGTCGCCCTCCGGCGCCTTCGCGAAGTTCTCCATGTTGAGGCCGTCGCCGTGCGCCTTGCCGTTGACGTTCAGCGTCGTCCGGGCGTCCTTCCCGGGCACGCCGTACGTCACGAAGACGGTGTACTCGCCCGCCTTGGGAGCGTCGAACGTCCAACTGGCCGACGCGCCGACGCCGTTGAGCGACACATAGGCGCCGGTCGCGCCCTTCGCGCCCTTGATGTCCGTCGACAGCGCGGCGGGCGAGGTCAGCTTCATCGTCACGGCGTCGCCCTTGGGCAGCTCGCCCGACGCGTCGTCACCGCCGTCACCGGACGGGTCGGCGCTCGGCTCCCGCGAGGAGTCGCCGCTGGGCGCGGGACCGTCGGTGGGCGTCGCGTCGTTGTTCTTCTCGTCGTCGCCGCTGCCGCTGGAGAGCAGCGCGGCCGTGATACCGATCACCACGACCGCGACCACGGCGATCGCCGCGATCAGCAGGCCCTTGGTGTTGGGTCCGCCACCGCTGCCGCGTCCGCCGGAGCGCTGGCCAGGCAGCTGCTGGCTGGGCGGCGCGGCGGAGTGCTGGACGGTGGCGGCCTGCTGCCCGTGGGGGCTCTGGCCGTACCCCTGCTGCTGCCCGTAGCCCTGCTGCTGGCCGTACGCCTGCTGCGGCGGCGCGGCCTGCTGCTGCCCGTACTGGCGTTCGCCGACCGCCCTGACCTGGTTGTACGACGTCCTGGGCACGCCGGGCTGCACGGCGGGACCCGGGTAGCCGTAACCGCCCTGGCGCCGCTGACCGGCCGCCGCGGCCTGGCCGTCCTCGTACAGGTAGCCGAAGGGATCGTCATCCTCGGGCTTGCTCGCGCCGTTGTTCCCGGCCGTCATCCCTGGTCACTCCTTACCATCTCGCCAGCGTCGCCGACCGGCCGAGCCTACCTCGTGCGGGTAAGCCTACGGACGGATCTTGACGGGTAGCAGCCAGTCTGCGATCTCCGGGTGAAGAACGGATAGCGGACATGTCCCAGCCCTGTCCCGAACTCCGGGGAAACGCTTCGGCGCTCCTTTGTACGTACCTCCGCACGTTTCTGGGTGCGTTTCCGGGTACGCCCGTTTGTCCCGCGATCGGGCTGGGGTCTTTCGTTTGGATCAGGCCGGATGAGGGAGCGGGGTCTGGTGCCGTGGATCGCAAGGCGGAGGAGGGAGCCCACGCGGAGCGGATGGGGTCTCCCCTGGTCGAGCGAAGCCGAGACCTTGGGGATGACCGACGACAACGCGGCGAGGCGCGGTGCCAAGGCTCGCGAGCCCGGCATGATCCAAACGAGAGGCCCCAGGTCACCCCGCTCGCCGGTGCACCTTGCTCCGGGAGCGCTTCTCCACGTACATCCGCTGGTCGGCCGATTGCAGCACTTCCTCCACCGACATTCCACAACTCGCCCAGCTGATGCCGAAGCTCGCCCCGACCCGCACCGCCCGGCCGTCGACCCTGATCGGCGGGATGATCGCGTTGCGCAGGCGTACGGCGAGATCAGCGGCGTCCGCCGAGCCGAGCCCGTCCGCGAGCACGACGAACTCGTCGCCGCCGAGCCGGGCGACCGTGTCGCCGTCCCGTACACCCGTGGTGAGCCGGCGCGCGACCTCGATCAGGACCTCGTCACCGGTGTTGTGGCCGAACCTGTCGTTGATCGACTTGAAACCGTCGAGGTCGCAGAAGAGGACGGCGAGCCCCTTCGTGCCGTCGTCGGCCGCGCCTTCGCCCTCGCCGGGCGCGGTCAGGTGCACATGGTGGTCGAAGGGGCCGCCGGCCGCGCGGGCGGCGGCGCCGCGCCTGCGCGCCTTCTCCTCGTACGCGTCGTAGCTGTCGTAGCCGTCGTAACCGTCATAGCCGTCGTACGGGTCGTAGCCCGGCTCGTGGAGCACCGTGCCGTCGTATCCCCCGTACGCCGCGTCCAGCGCCTCTACGGCGGTCTCGCGCAGGGCGTGCGGACGCGAGCAGAGCCGGGCGCTGAGGCGGGAGCGCAGCTCGGCGCTGTTCGGCAGGCCGGTGAGCGAGTCGTGCGAGGCGCGGTGGGCGAGCTGGAGTTCGCGGCCCTTGCGCTCCTCGATGTCCTCGACGTGGGTGAGCAGCAGCCGGGGGCCGTCGGTGGTGTCCGCCACCACCGAGTTGCGGAGCGAGACCCAGACGTACGTGCTGTCGCGGCGCGCGAGGCGCAGCTCGGCGCGGCCACCCTCGGCCGAGGTGCGCAGCAGCGTCCCGATGTCCTCGGGGTGGACGAGGTCGGCGAAGGAGTAGCGGCGCATCGCCGACGCCTGGCGGCCCAGCAGCCGGCAGAGGGCGTCGTTGGTGCGCAGCAGCCTGCCGTGCTGGTCGCCGCCCATCTCGGCGATGGCCATGCCGCTGGGCGCGTACTCGAAGGCCTGCCGGAAGGATTCCTCACTGGCGCGCAGGGCCTGCTGCTCACGCTCCAGCCGGACGAGGGCGCGCTGCATGTTTGCTCGGAGCCGGGCGTTGCCGATCGCAATGGCCGCCTGGGACGCGTACATCTGGAGGGCTTCCTGGCCCCAGGGCCCCGGGCGGCGACCGCCGCGCGGCCGGTCGACGGATATCACGCCGAGCAGCTCGCCCCCGCCGCCCATGGCGTGCGCCGGGGGGTCCTTGCGGGCCGCCGCGTACATCGGGGCGTACAGCCGGTCCTGCGGGTGCCACTCGTCCTCGAAGCGCGGGTACGGGCCCTCGGTGAACCACTGGGGCACGTCGTCCTCGGTCAGCACCCAGCCCTCGGTGTGCGGTATGAACCGCAGGTCGCCCCAGCGTTCGCCCATGGTGAGGCGGCGCTCCCAGGAGCCCCGGGAGCCGACCCGGCCGGTGATCAGCGACTCGGCGGCGGCGCTGCCCGCGAAGGCGGCGACGACGAGATCACCGTCCGCCTGGACGACGTTGACGCAGGCGAGTTCGTAGCCGAGTCCGCTGATGACGCCGTCGGCGACGGTCTGCAGGGTGTCGGCCAGGCTGCGCGCCGTGTTGAGTTCGGCGATGGCCGCATGCAGCTGCCGCATGGTCGCAAGGCGGACGTAGGGCTCCGACTCGGTCTCCATTGCTCGCTCTCCCCGAGACCTCGACAACAACTCCAGGATGCGCATCGGCTCTCGTGTTGCAGGTCTTCGCCACTGAATCACAGGGTGCTGCACGCCCGGTACACAGGGTCAACAAATACCCATCTCTGTGAGCCAAGTCACATCAGCCATTTGTGGGCGAAGCCCCAGGTGGGAGCGGCCCCATGGCGTTCTTGAACGCAAACCCGGGTGGTGGCGGGCTCGCGTTCCGCGCTGTTTCCGGTCACCGGTCCGGCTTCCGGAAGTCTGGTCCTAGGACCAGACTCGTCCCCTGGCCCGATGCGACCGGGGGACCGTCGAGACTAGCGTCTCCCGCGTGCCCCAGACGAGTCCCGCCCCCCGTACCGAAGCCGCCCTCCGCACAGAGCAGGGCAGGCCCCCCGCCGGGGAAGGCGTTTCCCCCGCCGATGAGCCCCTTCCCAGGACCGCCGGTGAGACCCTCCCCCGGGCCGGGGGCGCCATCCCCCATGCTGAGGGGGTGAGCAACGACGAGTTCCGCGCCGCCCTGGCCCGGCTGGCGGCGGGTGTGGTGCTGGTGACGGCGCACGAGCCCGCGCTGAGCCCGGACGGGCCGCGCGGCGAGGACGCCGGGATGACGGCGACCGCCTTCATGTCCGTCTCGCTGGACCCGCCGCTGGTGCTGGTCAGCGTGCGCAACGGGTCACGGATGGACGACCTGCTCCTCGAACAGCCGCTGTGGGCAGCGTCCTTGCTGACCGAGAGCCAGCGGCAGATCGCGGGCCGGTTCTCGATGAAGGGCCGGATCAGCGACCGGCTGCTCTTCGCGGACACACCCCACCGGCGGGGCGAGTTGAGCGGGGCGCCGCTGATCGAAGGGGCGCTGGCGACGCTGGAGTGCCGTACGGAGCAGCGCGTCGAGGCGGGTGACCACACGCTGGTGATCGGCCGGGTGCTGGCGGCGGAGCTGCCGGGCGGGGACGGGGATCCGCTGATGTACTTCAAGGGGCGCTACCGGCAGTTGGGGCAGTAGAGCGGTACCGTCTACGACCAGTCGCGGCCGGTCCGGCCCCGCTTCGTGTCGGCGCGCTGCTTCTTCTCGCGCAGCCTGCGCTCGTTGATACCGCGCGGAATCTTCGTCTTCCGGCGCGCTCGCGGCGGTGGCGCGGTCGCCTCCGCCAGCAGGGCCGCGAGCCGTACGGACGCGGCCTCGCGATTGCGCCACTGCGAGCGGTGCTCCGAGGCGCGTACGGTGATCACGCCGTCCACCAGCCGGTCCGCGAGCCGCTCAAGCGCCCGCTCCTTCCAGACCGGCGGCAGGGCCTTCGTCCTCGCGAGGTCGAAGCGCAGCTCCGCCTGCGAGTCGCTGGTGTTGACGTGCTGGCCGCCGGGCCCCGACGAGCGCGAGAAACGCCAGATCAGCTCGGCCTCCGGCAGGGAGACCGAGCCACGGATGACATGCGTGGGCCCGGACATGTGTCCATGGTCCCGTGTCCGGGGCGCTCCCGTCACCATCTTTTCCGCCGGGCGCCGGTACGCGGGCCGTTCCGGCGCGGCGAGCTGCGGCGTCGGCGGGGGGAGAGACGACTTCGGGCCATTCACCCGCCTTGGGTAAAGAAAGTAAAGAGGCTGGAACCTCCTGGTCCTCTGCTCGCGTTATGGCGGGTGACGGTAGCTTCGGGACCACTCGAAGCCCGCACTCGACAACGAAAGGGACATCCCATGGCTGTAAGCCTGTCCAAGGGTGGCAACGTCTCGCTCACCAAGGAGGCGCCGGGCCTCACGGCCGTCACGGTCGGCCTCGGCTGGGACGTCCGTACCACCACCGGCACCGACTTCGACCTCGACGCCTCGGCGATCGCGGTGAACGCGGCGGGGAAGGTCGTCTCCGACAGCCACTTCGTCTTCTTCAACAACAAGTCGACGCCGGACCAGACGATCGTCCATACCGGTGACAACACGACCGGCGAGGGCGAGGGCGACGACGAGTCGATCAAGGTCAACCTGGCGGGCCTGCCGGCCGAGGTCGACAAGATCGTCTTCCCGGTCTCCATCTACGACGCCGAGACCCGCAGCCAGAACTTCGGCCAGGTCCGGAACGCGTTCATCCGCATCATCAACCAGGCCGGCGACGCGGAGATCGCCCGCTACGACCTGAGCGAGGACGCCGCCACCGAGACCGCCATGGTCTTCGGCGAGCTGTACCGCAACGGCGCGGAGTGGAAGTTCCGCGCGGTCGGCCAGGGCTACGCCTCGGGCCTCGTCGGTATCGCCACGGACTTCGGCGTGAACCTCTGACGCTCCGCTGACGTGCCCGCACCGGGCCACCCGCCCCTGCGCCGGTGGCCCGGTGCTCAGCCGCGCGGCGGCTTGGCGTCCCCGTACAGCCACGCGGCCCAGAGCGGGCCGAGGTCCCTGCCGGACCGCCGCTCCACGTAGGCGGTGAAGTCGGCCGTATCGGCGTTGCCGTGCCGGTGCGTCCGGGCCCAGCCGCGCACGACGCGGAAGAAGGCGGCGTCCCCGAGGGCCTCGCGGACCCGCTGGAGCACCATGGCACCCCGCCCGTACACCGGCGGCTCCGAGAGGTACGCGGCCGAGGGCGGCACGGCCGGCGGGAAGGCCCAGTTCGCCTCGTCGGCGTACGCCTCGGCGAAGCTGTCCCGGACCGGCACGCCCCGGTGGTCCGCCAGCCAGAGCCACTCGGCGTAGGTGGCGAAGCCCTCGCTGAGCCACATGTCCCGCCAGGACTTGGGCGTCACCGAGTCCCCGAACCACTGGTGGGCCAGCTCGTGCACCAGCGTCTCGGTGTCGGTCGGGCCGGGGAGGAACGGCCGGGTCTGGGTCTCCAGGGCGTATCCCGCCTGGCCGGGTCTGCCGATGATCAGACCGGTGGCGGAGAAGGGGTAGGCGCCGAAGTTCTTCTCGCCCCATTTCAGGATCCCGGGGATCGCGGCGAGCAGCTTCGCGCTGTCGTCGGCGGTGGCCGGGTCGGCGGCGGTGGCCTGATCGACGGCGGTGTAGCTGGAGACCGTACCGTGCGCGCCCCCGGTGCCCTTGGTGTCTTCGGTGGTTCCGGTGTCTTCGGCGTCTTCGGCGTCCCTGGTGTCTTCGGTGGTTCCGGTGTCTTCGGCGGCCTCGGCGCCCTCGATGCCCTCGACGCTTCTGGTGACCTTCGTCTCGTGGGTCCTGTACGGGCCGATGGCCACCGTGGCGAGATAGCTCGCCATCGGCTCGGGCACGTGCCAGTCGAAGGCGGTACGCCCGCCCTTCGTACGCTCGCTCCTCAACTCGCCGTTGGAGATGGCCTTCAGACCGGCCGGAACGGTGATCCGGATGTCGTACGACGCCTTGTCGCTCGGGTGGTGGTTGCCCGGGAACCAGGCCATCGACCCGGTCGGCTCCCCCAGCGCGACCGCCCTGCCGTCCGACCCGAGCCAGCCCTCCCGCGACCCGTCGGGGTCGGTGATCCGGCGCGGGACGCCGGAGTAGCGGACGACCGTACGGAAGGTCTCGCCCCGGCGGAGGCGCTCGCGGGGCCGCAGCGTCAGCTTCGTACCGGCGCGGCGGACGGCGGCATCGGCGCCCCCGACGCTGGCGGAGTCGACCGTCAGCCCGGCGAGGTCGAGGTGGAACGAGCCGAGATCCCGGGTGGCGCGGGCGGTGATGTCGGCGGTGCCCGTGAGCCGGCCGGTGGCGGGGGTGTAGTCGAGAGTCAGCCCGTAGTGCCGGACGTCGTAGCCGCCGTTGCCGAGCCGGGGAAAGTACGGATCCCCGAGGCCGGACGCCCCCACAGGATCGGCTGGGTTGGCTGGGGTGGCTGGGTTGGCTGGGGCGGCTGGGGTGGCAGGGGCGGCTGGGGCAATGCCGTCGCCGGTACAGCCCGTGAGGACGAGCAGCAGTACGAGAGGGGTCGTGGGGCGTCGAAGCACCCGGCGATCGTAGAGCGGGCCACCTCTGTCACACCCCGGCCGGACTCAGAACGCGCCGGTGTCCCGCTCGACTCCGAACGGCTCGGGCAGCGGAACCGCCTCGGAAAGCTGGTACGACTCCTCGCGCCGGCTTGAGCTTGCCGAGCAGACGCTGGTAGGCGAGTTCGTCGTCGTCCTCGCCTTCGTACGGCTCGTACGGCTCGTACGGCTCGTACGGCTCGTACGGTCGCGCGGATGCCTCGGTGGCCCGTTCACCCGTTCGGCCATGACACCATCGAGCCCGTGCTCGACATCGGCTACTCCCTCTCCCGGCGCTTTCCCGACCCTCCGCAGACCGACTACCGCCAGGCGGACGTGCGGGCGCTGCGCCACGACCTGTTCTGCGGGGACGTCTACCTCGCGGACACCGTCGCGGACCGCGAGGTGTCCACAGCCTGGGGATGGGTGCCGGTGCTCGACTTCGCCTGGGCGCTGTGCGACATCGTCGAGCAGCTCGACCGCGACCCGCGCGGCAGCCGGGCCGCCAAACCGCAGTACGCCGAGCTGGACTTCACCGAGTCGGCCGACCGCATGCTCTTCCAGCGGCGCTTCGGCTGGGTCGATGTGGAGGCCGACTGGATGCACGGCGACGAGCCGCCGCTCACCTTCGGCCACCGGCTGCTGCGGCGCGAGGCGCGCGACTTCCTGCACGATCTGATCGCGGATCTGGCCGATCTGCACGAGGGTCTGGCCGGCAACCCGATCATCTGGGACCTCCAGGCCCGCTTCCCTCGCAGCTGACCCCGCAACAGACCTCGCAACAGACCCCACAGCCGGGCCCACGGCCGCGCCCGCAGCCGGGCCGCGGCCACTTCTGTGATCGCCCTCCGTAATCGCCGCCCTCACTCAGCCACCACACAGTGGACACACAGTCCCCCCATCGTTTTCCGCGTTGCCCCGCGTACATCCCGCACCACCGGGCACACGCTTGACCGAGGGAGTACTGCCGGGAAGCGGGTGACCGCTTCCTCCCCCCACACAAGGCGTACCCCCTGAGCACCGCCGAGGCCCCGATCTATCCCCCCGGATCGGGGCCTCCGGTGTTGCTCAGTCCTCCACCCGCACCCCGATCTGCGCCGCGAACGCCGACGCCAGCTGCAGCAGTTGCGCCGAGCTGATCACCGCGCCCGCCAGCCGGTCGAGCCCCCGGGCGATATCCAGCTCGGCGACCGTCCGCAGGTCGACGTCCTTCATCCGCACCCCGCTCAGATCCGCGCGCCTGAGCACACAGTCGCGGAACTCGACCCGCTCCAGCTCCGCGCCCCCGAAGTCCGGCTCCGACAGGACGACGCCCTCGAACACCACGTCCCTCAGCCGGGACTTGCGCAGATTCAGGTAGTCGATCTTCCCGCCCTTGATGAGCACCCGCTCCAGCACCGCGCCGTGCAACTGCACGCCGCCCAGCCGCGCGTCCACCACCTCCACATCGCGCAGCGAGGCGCCCGACAGGTCCGTGCCCACACCCCGGACCCCGCTCAGCACGGAGTCGACGAAGCGCGCTCTCCCGAGAGCGGTCTCGTCCAACCCGCAGTCACGCAGCGCGCAGTCGATGAACCGCGCCCCCGGCCCCTCCTGTCCGCCCAGGTCGAGGTCCTTGAACTCCAGCCCGTCGTAGTCGCCGTCCGGCTCCAGCCCGCCGCCGTACGGGCTGAGCGGCGGCAGCCGCACCTCCGCCCGCTTCGCCGCGGGAGTGTCGCTCTTGGTCGTCTTCCGTGCCATGTCCCCATGGTGACGTACGCCTCTGACAACACGCCGATGTCACATACGGACGGCCGGTTCACGTCGCACGTTCACCTCGCGCGTTCCCGTCGCAGCGGGGAAGCACCCGCGCACAAGCCCGAGGCCGAGGCCGAGGCCGAGCCCCAGCCCGAGCCCCAGCCCGAGCCCGAGGAGAGAAGAGGACCCATGGATGCCAGTCCGCGCGTCACTGTCGTCGGAGGCGGCCTCGCGGGGCTCGCCGCCGCCATCACCGCCGCCGAGTCGGGTGTGCCCGTCACCCTGTACGAGGGCCACCGCGCCCTGGGCGGCCGGGCGCGTACGTCGGAGGGGCCGTACCTGACCAACGAGGGCCCGCACGCCCTCTACCGCCAGGGCCCGCACTGGGCCTGGCTGCGGCGGCGCGGGCTGCTCGGCCCCATGGCCGGTTCGCCGCCGCGCGAGCTGCCCCGGATCCGTTTCCACCGGGGCGGGGTGCTGCGCAGGACGCCGCCCCCGGGGCTGTTCGCCCTCAGCCTGCGCGGGGTGGGGCGGGCGCCGGTCGATGTCGACTTCATGACGTGGGCGACCGCGACGGCGGGGCGCGAGACCGCCCGTGCCGCCGCCCACTACGTCGCCGTCGCCCTCTTCCACCACGATCCTGGCGCGCTGTCCGCCGCCTTCGTCCAGGAGCGGCTGCGGCGGGCCGCCGCGCTGCCGCCCGAGGCGCGCTTCCCGGTGGGCGGCTGGGGACGGCTGGTCGACCGGATGGCCGGGCGCGCCACGGAGCTGGGTGTACGGGTCGAGACGTCCACGCGGATCGACGTACTGCCGGAACACAGCGCCCAGGACGCGCCGGTGATCGTCGCGACCTCCCTGGAGGCGGCCCGCCGCCTCCTCGGGGACGACGGGCTGACCTGGACCGGCGGCCGGACGGCGCTGCTGGACCTGGCGCTGCGCACCGACGGGCACGGTCCGCTCTTCGTCTCGGATCTCGACGCACCGGGCTGGCTCGAACGCTTCACGGCGCACGACCCGACCCTGGCCCCGGCCGGGGAGCAGCTGTTCCAGGGCCAGTTCCCCCTCGGTCCCGGCCAGTCGCGGGCCGAGGGCGTCGCGCGCGGCGAACACCTGCTGGACCTGGGGTTTCCCGGTTGGCGCGAGCGCGTCGTATGGCGGTGCGAGTCCCTCGCGACCGGCCGTACGGGAGCGGTCGACCCGCCGGGCACCACCTGGCGGGACCGGCCCCGGATCGACCGGGGCGACGGGGTCTATCTCGCGGGCGACCAGGTGGCGGCGCCTGGAGTGCTCAGCGAGGTGTCCTTCAACAGCGGGATCGAGGCCGCGACGCTGGCCGTGCGGCGGCTGCGAGGGCCGGTGGTACGGGAACAGGCCGTACGGGAGACGGGAGCGGGCCGTACGGGAGCGGGTCGTACGGGAGCGGGTCGTACGGGAGCAGGGGCCTGATCTCAAGGGTGCTTGACCTCAAGAGCGCTTGAGGTCGGAGGCTGATCGAGCGGGCGGCCCCAGGGCGTATCCACGCCCGTGCCCACGCCCGTGCCCACCGCCCCGTGCCCGCACCCGCCGGGGCCGCCCCGAGGAGCCCCGCCATGCACGCCATCCGCCTCCACGCCTTCGGTCCCGCCGAGAACCTCCGCTACGAGCGGACCGACGACCCCGTTCCCGGCCCTGGCCAGGTGCGCATCGCGGTGGCCGCCGCCGGGGTCCATCTCGTCGACACCGCCTTGCGCGAAGGGCTCCGCCTCGGTCCGCTGCCCACCCCCACCGAGCTGCCGACCATCCCCGGCCGTGAGGTCGCCGGTACGGTCGAGTCGCTCGGCGAGGGTGTCGCCGCCGACCTGCTCGGCAAGCGCGTCGTGGCGCACCTGGGGATGGTCCCGGGCGGTTACGCCGAACTCGCCGTCACCGACTCCGGCCGGCTCCACGAGATCCCGGACGGCCTCGGCGATGCCGAGGCCGTCGCCATGATCGGAACGGGCCGTACGACCATGGGCATCCTCCTCTTCGCGGACCTCGGCGCCGACGACATCGCGCTCGTACCGGCCGCCGCGGGCGGTATCGGCACCTTGCTCGTGCAGTACGCGAAGAACGTCGGCGCCACCGCCGTCGGCCTCGCGGGCGGCCCGGCCAAGGTCACCCGGGTGGCCGAGAACGGCGCCGACCTCGCCGTCGACTACACCCTCCCCGACTGGCCCGAGCGCGTCCGCCGCTTCCTGCGCGACCGGCACGGCGACCGGGGCGCGACCGTCGTCTTCGACTCCGTCGGCGGGGCGACCGGGGCGGCGGCCGTCGACCTCCTCGCCCGGGGCGGGAGGCACCTGGTGTTCGGCTGGTCGGGCGCTGGTGCGGGCGGCGGGGCGCACGACGGGGCGCCGCTGACCTTCACCGCCGAGGAGCTGGCGGAGCGCGGCATCACGTCGGGGTCCGTGCTCGGCCCGGCCATGATCGAGAAGGCGGGCGGTGACCTCCGCGCCCTCGAAGAGCGTGCCCTGGCCGAGGCGGAGGCCGGCCGCCTCCGTCCCGCCGTACAGCGCTTCCCCCTCGCGCGGGCGGCACAGGCCCACCGCGCTCTGGAGACGCGCGGCACGATGGGCAAGGTGGTGCTGGAGCCGTAGCGGGCGCACCCGATTCATGGTGTTCTGTGGTGGTGTGCGCATGTGTCACCACGGAACACCATGGGGAGGCAAAACGTCGATGAGCGACCCGACGAACCCCGGCGACGGCTACAGCAACAGCAACAGCAACAGCAACAGCAACAGCAACAGCAACAGCAACACCGAACCACCGCCGGGCGCCCCGCGTGGCACCACCGACACCGATCCCGAGACCCACCGGTGGTGGGGGCTGGCCGTCATCGCGATGGCCCAGCTGATGGTCGTGCTCGACGCGACCATCGTGAACATCGCCCTGCCGTCCGCCCAGCGCGAGCTGGGCCTCAGCAACGGCAACCGGCAGTGGGTCATCACCGCCTACACCCTCGCCTTCGGCGGGCTGCTGCTGCTCGGCGGCCGGATCGCCGACCTCGTCGGCCGCAAGCGCACCTTCATCATCGGCCTGATCGGCTTCGCCGCCGCCTCAGCGGTGGGCGGCGCCGCCCAGAGCCCCGGGATGCTCTTCGCGTCGCGCGCGCTCCAGGGCATGTTCGCCGCGATCCTGGCACCGTCCGCGCTCTCGCTGCTCACCACCACCTTCCGGGACGGCAGGGAGCGCGCGAAGGCGTTCGGGATCTACAGCGCCATCGCGGGCGGCGGCGCGGCGATCGGGCTGCTGCTGGGCGGCGTACTCACCGAGTTCCTGTCCTGGCGGTGGTGCCTGTACGTGAACGTGCCGATCGCCGTCATCGCCGTCTTCGGCGCGTTCGGGCTGCTGCACGACCGCGAGGGCCACCGGGAGTCGCGCCTCGACATCCCCGGCGTCATCCTCGGCTGCGGGGGCCTGGTCGCCCTCGTCTACGGGTTCAGCGAGGCCGAGTCGCGCGGCTGGTCGTCCGCGCTGGTACTGGGGCTGCTGTGCGGCGCGGTGGCGCTTCTCGCCTGCTTCGCGTGGTGGCAGACGCGCGCGGCCGGTCCGCTGCTGCCGCCGCACATCATCAAGGAACGCAGCCGGGCGGGCTCGGTGCTGACCATGTGTCTGGCGACGATCGGGATGTTCGGGCTGTTCCTGTTCATGACGTTCTTCCTGCAGAACATCCTCGGCTACTCGCCGCTCAGGACGGGCCTCGCCTTCATCCCGATGAGCGCCATGATCATCATCGCCTCGACCCAGATCGCGGCCCGTCTGATGCACTACGTACAGCCGCGCCTGCTGATGGGCCCCGGTCTGCTGCTCGCCTCCGGCGGCCTCTACACCCTCACCTTCATCGACACCCACTCAAGCTATCTGGCCCACATCCTGCCGGGCACCCTGCTGCTCGGCCTGGGCATGGGCCTGACGTTCCTCCCCGTCATGTCCGTCGCCACCTCCGGCGTCGCGCCGAAGGACGCGGGTGTCACCTCTGCGACCGTCAACACGGCGCAGCAGATCGGCGGCTCCATCGGTACGTCGCTCCTCAACACCATCGCCATCACCAGCGGGACCGCGTACGCGACGAGCCACTTCGCGAAGGCGGCCGAGCAGGCGGCCAGGCAAGGCGGGCTCACTCCCGCGCAGAAGACCGCCCTCGCCAACACCGCCACGGTCCACGGCTTCACGGTCGCCATCGCCTGGGCGGCGGCCATCCTGCTGTTCGCGGCGGTGCTGGCGATGGTCATGGTCACGGCGCGCTCGCCGCAACAGCGCGAGGCGTAACGGGCGGCACGGCCGGATACGCCCGGCTCATGACAGGCCCACGACCGGCTCACCCCTGCCGACGCCGCCCGCAGGGAGCGACGCGTACGAGCCGCCGAGCGCGGTGCCGCCGGCCGAGGCGGCGAAGGGCACGGTCTGCGGCCGGCCGGCCGGGGTCACCCTGCCGAAGAACCCTTCCGGCGCGCCCTGGGGCGTCGTGCCCCACACCGGCACCGACGCCTCGGTCACCGGCTGCTCGCTCACGGACACGGCGAGCGGAAGGACGGCCGTCGAGTTCTCCGGCTGGTACGGCGACTGGACCGACCGGCCTTTCGAACGGCTGCTGACGCACAACGTCTCCCCCTCGGACGGCGGCGACACTCGTCGGCCGATGACGAGCGAGGAGTTCGGCCGGGCCACCGCGCGCCGCGACGGTGAGGCGGCCAACTTCCTGGCCTTCGGCCACGCGCGGGGCACCGATGTCTCCGACCGTTACCTCACGGGCCGTCAACTGCGTCCGCTCCTGGACGCCTTCGCCGAGGACCAGGCGGAACTGCGGGGCCGCGTCGACCTCGAACCGCCCTCCGCGACGATCCACCCCGTGCGGCGCGGCTGAACGTCGGCGGGGGCGGGCCCGCCCCCGTCCGTACCGGCTGGGACCTGCCCGCGGCGACGGCCGTCGGCGGCCCACCGGGTTCCCGACCGGGCGCGGTCAGGCTTCTCCGCCCGCCGTACCGGCCAGGCCGTCGATCATCAGGGCGACGGTGAAGTCGAAGCGGTCGTGGCCCCCGCCCGCGGTGATCTCGGCCGCGTGGCGGGTGATGTGCGGGAAGGTCGCGGCGGGCAGCGCGGTCAGGCGGCGCCGCAGTTCGTCGGTGTCGACGACCCAGTCCGCGTCGTTGTCGACCTTGCGCTGGTCCATGACGGAGATCTCCAGGCAGTAGGCGCCCACGTACAGCAAGAGGGCGTCGGCGGCCCAGGCGGCGGCCCGGGGGGCGGCGCCGCCCGCGAGGAGGATGCCGAGCATGCCCTCACTGAGCCGTACGGTCTCCAGGTCGGTGGGGGCCATCGCGAGCGCGGCGCGGGAGATTCCGGGGTATCTCAGGTACGCGTCGCGCAGTTGGCCGCACACGCCGCGGATCTGCTCGCGCCAGGCCGCCGGGTCGGGCTCGGGCAGGACGAGCCCGGCGCACAGGCGCGCGATCAGCAGCTCGTCCAGGTCGGCCTTGTTGACCACGTGGGCGTAGAGCGAGGCGGGTCCGGTGTCGAGGGCACCGGCCAGACGGCGCATGGTGAGCGCCTCGTAGCCCTCTGCGGCGATGACGTCCAGCGCGGTGTCGACGACCTGCGCCACGGTGATCGGGACTCTGCGGCGCCGCGTCCCGGGGCCGGTACCGGCCCCGGAGGGCGGCAGCTGGTGACGCGCCGCGCGGCGCTCTCTCGGATTCATTGGTAGTCAGGGGCGCGG
>NZ_QQNA01000052.1 GCF_003346515.1 Streptomyces corynorhini | reverse complement strand
CCGGCCGCTCCGGCCGCTCCGGCCGCTCCCGCCGCTCCCGCCGCTCCCGCCGCCACCGGCGGTCGGCTGCCCGCGCTGCGGCATCTCGGGCCCAACTGGTACGCGCCCGTCATGGGCACGGCGATCGTCGCCGTCGCGGGTGCCGGGTCGCCGGTCCGGATACCGGGGCTCGATGCCGTCGGCGTGGCGATGTGGGCGCTGTCGGCGGCGTTGCTCGCGCTCGTGCCGACCGCCCGCGCGGGGCACTGGCTGTACCACCGTGACCAGGCCCGCGCCCATCTTCTGGATCCGGCCGTGGCGCCCTTCTACGGATGTACGGCGATGGCGGCGACGGCCGTAGGGACCGCCACGCTCACGGCGGGGCACGGGGTGCTGGGCGAGCGTGCCGCGGTCGCCGTCGCGACGGTGCTGTTCGCCGCGGGGACGCTGCTCGGCCTGGTGTTCGCGGTGGCCGTGCCGTACCTGATGGCCGTACGGCACCGGCTGTCGCCCTCCGATGTCTCCCCCGCCTGGCTGCTGCCCCTGGTGGCGCCCATGGTCTCGGCGGCGGCCGGACCGCCGCTGGCGGCGCGGCTGCCCGCGGGCCAGTGGCGGGAGGCGCTGCTGCTCGGCTGTTTCGGGCTGTTCGGGCTGAGCCTGTTCGCCACGCTGGCGGTGCTGCCCCTGGTCCTCTCCCGGCTGCTGCTGCACGGTCCGCCGCCGCTCGCGGCGACCCCGCTGCTCTTTCTGGTCCTCGGCCCGCTGGGGCAGTCGACCACCGCGCTGCATCAGCTGGCCGGGGCGGCCCCCGGCGCCGTGGACGCCCCCACCGCGCGGGCCCTGGGCGCCCTCGCCCTGCTGTACGGCGTACCGGTGCTGGGCTTCGCGCTGTTCTGGCTGGTGCTGGCGGCGGCGCTGGTGGTGCGGGCGGCCCGGCGCCGCCGGATGGGGTTCACGATGACGTGGTGGGCCTTCACGTTCCCGGTCGGCACGTGTGCGACGGGCGCGGCGGGGCTGGCGCGGCAGACGGGGCTGGTGGCGCTGGAGTGGCTGGCGGTGGGCCTGTTCGCGGCGCTGGTGGCGGCCTGGGCGGTGGCCGCGTGGGGGACGCTGCGCGGTGTCCTGGCCGGAACGCTGCCCGCCGCCGGAACGCTGCCCGCCGCGCCGCCGGGGCCGGTACGAGCGGCCTCGGCCGCCACCGCGTGAACCACCCGGCCGCCGCTCCCTCGTCTCAGCGCCGGGGGTCGACGGTCGCGTCGATGTTCTCCGCCACGGCGACCACCAGGATGCGGGTACCGGGCTCGGTCGCGCGCCACCGGTGGCGCACCCCGCCGGAGAGGTACAGCGTGTCGCCGCGCTCCAGCCGGTACGCGCGGCCTTCGGCCTCGACCTCGGCGGCTCCGTCGGCGATGTACATGATCTCGTCGTTGCGGTGCTGGTACTCCCGGCCGGTGTCCTGCTCACCGCTGAACTCCTTGGCGTTCAGCTGGTGCCCTCCGCGCACCACCCGGCGGACCCCTGGCCCGGGGTCGGGAGCCCGGACGACATCGACGGTGCGCGCCGAGTCTGCGGCGGCGTGCAGCTGGGCGGGGCTCGTCTCCAGGGCGTCCGCGACCCGCTCCAGGGAGCGGGTGCTCGGCCGGGCGCGTTCGTTCTCGATCTGACTGAGAAAGGGCACGGAAAGGCCGCTGCGGGCGGCGACCGCCGCCAGCGTCATCCCCAGGGACCTGCGCCGCCTGCGGACGGCCGCGCCCACCCTGAGCGCTTCCTTGTCGTCCATGACTGGCTCCCTCCCGACCGGATCGTCATCCTCTCAGAGTTGACGCCCGCACAAGAGCTGTCCTCAATGATGCGCGCGGCCGGCACGGAAGGGAAACACGCCGAAGGGGTGGGCATCACCCGATCGGGCGACGCCCACCCCTTCGTGCGCGGGTGCGTGAGCACGCGGGTTCATCCCGCGCGCGGTCCCGCTACAGCGGAGCCATCTTGTCCGTCATGCCCGGATTGTCACTCATCCAGGTCTTGACGGCCTCTTCCTCACGCCCGGTGCCGGCCTTCTGGATCTCGTTCTCCAGGCTGCCGAGCTGGTCCTCGCTCAGCTTGAAGTCCTTGAACCACTTGGCCAGCCGCGGGTAGTTCCCGGGGAAGTCCTTGTGCGCGACCGTAGTGAGCCGGTCCCCGTCGCCGAAAGCATTCCGCGGGTCCTTCAGCTTGGTCAGCTCGTACTCGCTGTAGGCCCAGTGCGGGGTCCAGAGCGCGACCGCGATCGGCTCCTTCTTGGCGTACGCGCGCTTCAGCTCGGCGAGCATGGCCGGTGTGGAGCTGTCCACGATCTTGAACTCGTCGCCGAGTCCGTAGCCGGGCAGGATGTCCTTCTTGAGGACGTCCATCATCGCGGCGCCGGGCTCGATCCCGACGATCCGGCCCTTGAACTCGTCGCCGCGCCCCTTGAGGTCGGCGAGCGACTTCACCCCTTTGACATACGAGGGGACAGCCACCTCACGCGTGGTCGGCCCGTACCAGGAGCCGAGCTGTGTCAGGTCGTTCTGGTACTTGTCCCAGTAGCTCTTCTGGGCGTTGGGCAGCCAGCCGTCGAACTGGACGTCGACCTGGCCGCGCGCCATCGCGGTGTACATCGGGCCGAGTTCGAACTGCTTGAGGTTGATCTTGTAGCCGCGCTCCTCCAGGACCGCCTTCCACAGGTAGGTGGCGGCGATGTCCTCCTCCCAGGGAAACCAGCCGATCTCCACCGCGCGCTGCCGCTCGTCCTTGCCGCCCGCGCTCTTGGCGGAGGCGTCGTCGCCGACCGGGGTCCACTTCTCGGCGACCCCGGGGTTGTCCTTGAGCCAGTCGCGCACCGCGCTCTGCTCCTGGCCCTTCTCGGCCGACTGGATCTGGGCTTCGAGGCTGGTGAGCTGCTTCTCGGTCATCTTGAAGTTCTTCAGCCACGAGGCGACCTGCGGGTTGTCCTCGGAGAAGCCCTTGCGCGCCAGGGTGTGCACCCCGTCGCTCTCCGCGCCGAACGCCTTCTTCGGGTCGGCGAGCTTGGTCAGGTCGTAGGTGTCGTACGCCCAGTGCGGCGACCAGAGCACGACCGCGACGGGCTCCTTCTTGGCGTACGCGCGCTTCAGCTCCGCGAGCATGCCGGTGGTGGAGCCGTCGACGAGCTTGTACTCGCTGTCCAGGCCGTACGCCTTGAGGACCTTGTCCTTGAGCAGGCCCATCTCACCGGCGCTGGGCTCGATGCCGATGATCCGGCCCTTGAAGGTGGAGCTCTTGCCCTTGAGGTCGGCGAGGGACGTGACGTCCTTCACGTACGAGGGGACGGAGATCTCCAGGGAGGTCTTGTCGTACCAGGCCCCCATGTCCTCCAGCCGGTCCTTGTACTTGGCCCAGTACGAGGCATGGGTGACCGGGAGCCAGGAGTCGGTCTGGATGTCGATCTGGCCGCCGGCCTGACCGGTGTAGAGCGAGCCGGCCTCGTACTGCTTCGCGTCGACCTTGTAGCCGCGCTGCTCCAGCAGCTCCTTCCAGAGGAAGGTGGAGGCGATGCCCTCGTCCCAGGGGATGTACCCCATGCTGATCTTCTGGCCCTTGCCGACGTTGTCCGCGTCGGCGGTGGTGGTGGAGGACGACGAGCCGCCGAAGAGGCCGATACCGCCCGCGACGAGCGCGAGGACGACCACGCCGGCGATCGCCACGACGGGCTGCGGGCGGTGGTTCCAGATCTTCGCGCCGCCGGCCAGTTCCTTGGCCTTGTTCAGCGCGCGGCGGCCGACCGGGGAGACCTGGAGGCTCAGCGAACCGGTGATCCGGTCGAGGAACACGGCCAGGATGACCACGGAGAGACCCGCCTCGAAACCGAGGCCGATGTCGATGTTGCCCAGGGCGCGGTACACGGCGCCACCGAGCCCGCCGCCGCCGACCATGCCGGCGATGACCACCATGGACAGACCCAGCATGATGACCTGGTTGATACCAGCCATGATCGTCTGCAGGGCCAGCGGCAGCTGGACCCGCAGCAGGGTGTTGCGCGGGGTGGTGCCGAACGCCTCCGCGGCCTCGACCAGTTCGCCGTCGACCTGGCGGATGCCGAGTTCGGTCATCCGGACACCGGGCGGCAGGGCGAAGATGATCGTGGCGACGATGCCCGGGACCACGCCGATGCCGAAGAAGACGACACCGGGGATCAGGTAGACCATGGCGGGCATGGTCTGCATCAGGTCGAGCACCGGCCTGACCAGCGAGCTGACCGTCTTGGAGCGCGCCGCCCAGATACCGAGCGGCATCGCGATGACCAGCACGATGATGGTCGCGACGAGCACCAGCGACAGCGTCTCCATCGCCTCGCCCCACAACTCGATCGAGTCGATGAGGGCGAAGCCGACGAAGGTGAGCGCACCGGCGGACAGGCTGCGCAGCCACCACGCCAGTACGGCGAAGATGCCCGCGAGGAGCAGGGGCTCCGGAGCCGACAGCACCGCGTTGATGCCGTCGTACATGCCGGAGACGATCGAGCCGATGAGGTCGAACAGCCAGGAAAGGTGGTTCTGGAGGAAGTCGACAGCGCTGTCGACCCAGTCGCCGAGATGGAGCCTAGGCACGTGCGACCGCCTTGTCGGCCTGGGCCGGGGCGGCGGCCGGGGCGTCCGTGGGGGTCATCGGTTCGCCGAGCACCGCGAGCAGCCGGGCGCGCGGGACGACACCGACGAGTTCCCCCTCGTCGTCGACGACCGCGACCGCCACGCCGCTGGTGGAGCACGGCGTGAACAGCTCGATGATCGGAGTGGACTCGGGCACGGTGGCGGGAGCGGCGTCGATGACGTCCTGGGCCGTCCGCAGCTCCTTGCCGTCGTCCGTACGGGTACCGATGGCGGTGTCCGTGTCGGCCATGATCGCGCCCGCGGTGAGCACCCGGGAGCGGTCGACGTCCTGGGTGAAGGAGGCGACGTAGTCGTTGGCCGGGGTGACGAGGATGTCCTCGGCGCTGCCCTGCTGCACGATCTCGCCGTCGCGCATGACCGCGATCCGGTCACCGAGGCGCATGGCCTCGTTGAGGTCGTGGGTGATGAACACGATGGTCTTCTTCAGCCGTTTCTGGAGCTGGAGGAGCTGGTCCTGCATGTCGCGGCGGATCAGCGGGTCCAGCGCGCTGAAGGACTCGTCCATCAGCAGCAGGTCGGCGTCGGTGGCGAGCGCGCGGGCGAGACCCACGCGCTGCTGCATCCCGCCGGACAGCTCGTCGGGCCAGGACGTCTCCCAGCCGCCCAGGCCCGTCATCTCCAGCGCCTCGGCGGCGCGCCGGTCGCGCTCCTCACGCGGCACTCCTTGCACTTCGAGCCCGTAGCCGGCGTTCTCCAGCACGCTGCGGTGCGGGAAGAGGGCGAAGTGCTGGAAGACCATGCTGATCTTGGTGGAGCGGACGTGCCGCAGGTCCTGCGGGCTCAGGGCGGTCAGGTCCTGGCCGTCGAAGAGGACCTGGCCCGCCGTCGGCTCCAGCAGCCCGTTCAGCATGCGCAGCAGCGTGGACTTGCCGGAGCCCGACAGGCCCATCACCACGAATATCTGGCCGGGCTCGACCGTGAACGAGGCGTCTATCACCGCGGCGGTCGTACCGTCGGCGCGCAGCTCGTCACGGTCCGTACCGTTCTTGAGCTTCGTCACGGCTTCGTCTGGTCGTCTGCCGAATACCTTGTACAGGTGTTCGGCTTGCAGCCTGGACACATACACCTCACGCGTTGAACGGGAAACGGCCCGCCACCCCCGCGGGCGGGCCGTGGAGCGAGCGGGTTCCGCCCGCTGACCGGCCGCACCGTTGGACGGCGCGACCGGGTTCGCTCCGGTTTCGCGCCTGCCCGCACTTACACAGGCCAAACAAATGAGTGATCCACCTCACATCATCAGCGGCCATCTTGGCTCGTAAGCCCCTTTCGACTACGGGCCGGTGACCGCCTGTGACCGTGAGCGACGTTCCGGGCGCCGCGGGGCACCGCGACCGGCATTGTCAGTGGGGCGGGGCATGATCGGAGGTGTGACGCCACGCCTGATGCTCCTCGACAGCGCTTCCCTCTACTACCGCGCCTATTTCGGGGTCCCCGACTCCGTGAAGGCCCCGGACGGCACCCCGGTCAACGCGGTGCGCGGTCTGCTCGACTTCATCTCCCGGCTGGTCCAGGACCACCGCCCCGACCAGTTGGTGGCGTGCATGGACGCCGACTGGCGGCCCGCCTGGCGGGTGGAGCTGATCCCCTCCTACAAGGCCCACCGGGTGGCGGTGGAGCACGAGGGGGACCCCGACGAGGAGGAGACTCCGGACACCCTGGCGCCACAGGTCCCGGTCATCGAGGCGGTGCTCGACGCGCTGGGCATCGCCCGGGTCGGCGTGGCGGGGTACGAGGCGGACGACGTGATCGGCACGCTCACCGGACGGGCCGCCGGCCCGGTGGACATCGTCACCGGCGACCGCGATCTGTTCCAGCTGGTGGACGACGCCCGGGGCGTGCGGGTGCTCTACCCCGTGAAGGGCGTCGGGACGCTCCAGCTGACGGACGAGGCGCTGCTGCGCGAGAAGTACGGGGTCGACGGCGCGGGCTATGTGGACCTCGCCCTGTTGCGGGGCGACCCGAGCGACGGCCTGCCGGGCGTCCCGGGGGTCGGGGAGAAGACGGCGGCCAAGCTGATCGACGCGTACGGCGATCTGGCCGGGATCATGGCGGCGGTGGCCGACCCGCGCTCGAAGCTCACTCCGACACAGCGGACCCGGCTCGACGGGGCTCGGGACTATCTGGCCGTCGCCCCGACCGTCGTGCGGGTCGCCGGGGACGTGCCGCTGCCGGCGTTCGACCCCGCGCTGCCCTCGGAGCCGCGCGATCCGGCGCTGCTCGACGCGCTCGCCGCGCGCTGGGGGCTGGGCGGCTCCCTGCACCGTCTACTCGCCACTCTTCAGCACTGAATGTTAGCTTAGGTATACCTAAGCTAGGCCAGTCGAGGGAGACACCATGGCGGAGAAGCCTGCCCGTACGTCGCCGAAGGTCCACGAGGGACGCGTCCTGCGCACCGAGTGGATCACTCCGCACATGGTGCGCGTCGTGCTCGGCGGTGAGGGGCTGGCCGACATCCGGGCCGGCGAGTTCAGCGACCACTACGTGAAGGTGCTGTTCGACGCCGAGGGAGTGACCTACCCCGAGCCGTTCGACATGGACCGGATCCGCGCCGAGTTCCCCCGCGAGCAGTGGCCCGCCAACCGTACGTACACGGTGCGCGCCTGGGACCCGGCCACGCTGGAGCTGGCCATCGACTTCGTCGTGCACGGGGACCAGGGGCTGGCGGGCCCCTGGGCCGCGCGCGCCCAGGTGGGCGAGACCGTACGGCTGCTGGGCCCCGGCGGGCTCTACGTACCGGACGCGGCGACGGACTGGCATCTGCTCGTCGGCGACGAGAGCGCCCTGCCGGCGATCGCGGCGTCGCTGGAGCGGATGCCCGCGGGCGCCGTCGTACACGCGTTCGTGGAGATCTCGGGCCCCGCCGAGGAGCAGAAGATCACGGCACCCGACGGGACCGGGGTCACCTGGCTGCACCGCGGGGAGCGCCCGGTGGGCGAGGCGCTGGTCGCCGCGGTCCGCGCGCTGGACTTCCCCGCGGGCGACGTCCAGGCGTTCGTGCACGGCGAGGCCGGCTTCGTGAAGGAGCTGCGCCGTCATCTGCGTCTGGAGCGCGGGGTGGAGCGCGAGCGGCTGTCGATCTCTGGCTACTGGCGGCTCGGCCAGAGCGACGAGGCGTGGCGCGCCGTCAAGCGCGAGTGGAACGAGCAGGTGGAACGGGAGCAGGAGCGGGCGGCCTCCTGAGGCCGGGCGGGCGGGCGGCGCCGACCCCGTCGGTCGCCGTTGCCTCTCACAGCGGCTTTCCCGCGCCGTCGGGGCCGAGGAGTCCGCGGACGGTGCCGGGCTCAGCTCGTACACCCGACCGGCCCCTTTCGACCATCCGACCAATCCACCTGAACACCGGCTCCGAATCCCCGGTGAAGTCTGTCCGGGTGACGCGCCCACCAGCGCGACGGCCCGGCACACCTGTGTCCGTACCGGAGGAAAGCCGCGTGAAAGAAGCCGTACAGATCGGCGGAACCGCCTCGGCGGGACCCGATCTTCAGGATTTGCTGGTCCAGGTGGCCAGAGGGGACCAGGACGCCTTCTCCCGTGTGTACGACCAGGTCTGCGGCCCCGTCCTGGGTCTGGTCCGCTCCGTACTGCGCGATCCCGCCCAGTCGGAGGAGGTGGCGCAGGAAGTCCTCCTGGAGGTCTGGCGCAGCGCCGCCCGCTTCCAGCCGAGCCGTGGCAGCGGTATGACCTGGGTGCTCACCCTCGCCCACCGCAGGGCCGTGGACCGGGTGCGCTCGGCCCAGGCGTCCAGCGACCGCGAGCAGCGGGCCGCTCTGCTCGACCGCACCCCCGCCTACGACGAGGTCACCGAACAGGTCGAGGCCAGCCTCGAACGCGAGCAGGTGCGCCGCTGTCTGCGTACCCTCACCGAACTTCAGCGCCAGTCCGTGAACATGGCGTACTACCAGGGCCTCGCCTACCGGGAGGTCGCCGAGCTGCTCTCGGTCCCGTTGGGTACGGTCAAAACACGTTTGCGCGACGGTCTCATCCGGCTGCGTGACTGCTTGGGGGTGAACGCATGACCATCGCCGATCTGCACACGCTGACCGGTGCGTACGCACTGCACGCGCTGGCGCCGCAGGAACGCGCCGAGTTCGAACGCCACCTTGAGGCGTGCGAACCATGTGCGCTGGAGGTACGCGAACTGGCCGCCACGGCCGCCAGACTCGGCGGAGCCGTGGCCGTGATGCCACCGCCCGCCCTCAAGGAGCAGGTGCTGCGCCGTATCGCCACCGAGCGCCAGGAGCCGCCGAGGACGACACCGCAGTCCCGTACCGGCGGCGGCGCCGCCCGCGCGCGGCTGCTCTCCCGCTTCGCGCTCGCCGCCTGTCTGGCCGGGGCCGTCGGGTTCGGTGGCATCGCCGTCTGGCAGCACCAGGAGGCGCGGGACGCGCGGCAGCGCGCGGAGGCGTCGCAGCAGCACTCCCAGGAGCTGGCCACGGTCCTGGCCGCCCCGGACGCCAAGGTCGTCACGGGAGAGCTGACCGACGGCGGGACCGGCACGGTCGTGGTCTCCCGCAGCCGGGACAAGGCCGCGTTCATCGCCTCGGGGATGCCGAAACCGCCCAGCGGCAAGGTGTACGAACTCTGGTACAACGACGGCGGCACCATGCGCGCCGCCGGGCTGATGGATCCGACGACCAGCTCCCCGTCCACGCTGATGGAGGGTTCCGTGAAGGGCGCCTCCGGCATGGGCATCACCGTGGAGCCGGCCGGGGGCTCGAAGCAGCCCACCTCGGATCCGCTGGCCCTGATGGACTTCCCGAGCGCCTGATGGGAGCGCGCGCATGAGCACAGCGGTGGTGCTGTTCACCTCCGATCTGCGGGTGCACGACCAGCCCGTGCTGCACGCGGCGACGGCGGGTCACGACGAGGTCGTCCCGCTGTTCGTCGCCGACCCCGGCATCGCCGGGGCGGGTTTCGACGCACCCAACCGGCGGGCCTTCCTCGCCGACTGCCTCGCCGCCCTGGACACGGCGCTGCGTGAGCGCGGCGGCCGGCTGGTGGTGCGCCGCGGCGACCCCGTCGAACAGGTCTGCCGGGTGGTCCGCGAGAGCGGCGCCCGGCACGTCCATGTCGCCGCGGGCGTGAGCGCGTACGCGGGGCGCAGGGAGGAGCGGCTGCGCACGGAGCTGGCGCGGGCGGGAGCCGACCTGACCGTGCACGACGCGGTGGTCACCGCGGTGCCGCCGGGGCAGGTCGTCCCGGCGGGCAAGGACCACTTCGCGGTCTTCACCCCGTACTTCCGGCGCTGGGAGGAGACGGGCACCCGCGCGGCGCTGGCCGCGCCCAGGGTCGTCCGGGTCCCCGAGGGGATCACCGGCGAGCCGCTGCCGGAGCGGAGCGCGGTCCAGGGGGTCTCGCCCGGAGTCGTCAGGGGCGGTGAGGCCCTGGCCCGCGAACGGCTCACCGCCTGGCTCTCGGGCCGGATGGAATCGTACGAGGAGCGCCACGACGACCTGGCGGGCGACGCCACCTCCCGCCTCTCCCCCTACCTCCACTTCGGCTGTCTCTCCGCGGTGGAGCTGGTACGGCGGGCGCGGCGCCGCGGCGGCGTGGGCGCCGAGGCGTTCGTACGCCAGCTGGCCTGGCGGGACTTCCACCACCAGGTGCTCGCGGCGCGGCCCGCGGCCGCGTGGTCCGACTACCGCTCGCGCGGTGACCGGTGGCGTACGGACGAGAAGGAGATCGCCGCCTGGCGCGAGGGGCGCACCGGATATCCCGTCGTCGACGCGGCCATGCGCCAGCTGCTGCACGAGGGCTGGATGCACAACCGGGGCCGGCTGCTGGTGGCGAGCTTCCTCACCAAGACCCTGTACGTGGACTGGCGGGTGGGGGCACGTCACTTCCTGGACCTGCTGGTGGACGGCGATGTCGCCAACAACCAGCTCAACTGGCAGTGGTGCGCGGGCACCGGCACCGACACCCGGCCCAACCGGGTCCTCAACCCGCTGATCCAGGGCAAGCGCTTCGACCCGCGCGGGGATTACGTCCGGCGCTGGGTGCCGGAGCTGGCCGGGCTGTCCGGCGCCTCCGCCCACCGGCCCTGGCGGCTGGACGAGCGGGACCGGGCCCGGCTGGACTATCCGCACCCGGTCGTCGACCTCACGGAGGGCAAGGAGCGCTTCGGGCGCGCCCGCGGTCTCGACGCCACGTAGCGGCCCCCCTGCCCACCCGAACACAGCCCACCCGAACACAGCCCCGCCGGAACAGCCCCGCTCGAACAGCCCCGCCGGAACTGTCGGCTCGACCACCGCGCGTCCCTCGCGAACGCTCGGTGGTCGAGCCCGTCCACGGGACCGAGCGGGACCCGGGTCGCACCCTGGCGGCCAGCCCCGCCGGAACGCCGGACCCCCCTACCGCGTCGGCCGACTCCGCTTCGGCGGCCTCGGGAAGAAACCGCTGGTACGGGCGGTGTACTCGGCGAAGCCCGGCCGGTCGGCCATATGCCGTTCCAGCAGCCGCTTCCCGCTGCCGTTGATCAGCAGGAAGCTCATCACCAGCGGGCTCACGACCGTCGCCGCCGCTGCCGCCGGGGCGTCGCAGACGATCAGGAACAGCCCCCACCAGACGCAGAAGTCGCCGAAGTAGTTGGGGTGGCGCGTCCAGCTCCACAGCCCCCGGTCCATGACCCGGCCCCGGTTCGCGGGGTCGGCCTTGAACCGGGCGAGCTGATGGTCGCCGACCGCCTCGAAGAACATGCCCACCAGCCACAGCGCGCCGCCGGCGTACGCCACAGGACCGAGCGGTCCCGTGATGTACTGCGCCGCCTGGACGGGCAGCGAGACCAGCACCACCAGGACGCCCTGGAGCAGATAGACCATGCGCGCCGCGTACAGGTTCCGGTTGCCTGGCGCCCTGGCGAGCATCGCCTCGTACCGCGCGTCCTCGCCGTGCCCGCGACCGCGCGCCGCGATATGACCGGCCAGCCGCAGTCCCCACCCGACGGTGAGCACGGTGACGAGCAGCCGCCGCGCGTCGTCGCCCTGCCCCGCCGAGACGGCGTACGAGACGAGCGCGACCGCCGCGAAGGCGATGCCCCAGGCGATGTCGACGATCCGGTGCAGCCCCCGGGCCACGGCGATCACGAAGGTCACGAACATGACGGCGAGCCCGGTCAGCGCGGCGGCGCCGATCCCCTGCCCGAACGCCGCCCACGGATAGCCGGTCACCGGTCACCGGCCCGCGCGTACCAGTCGCGGAGCGTGCCGGGCATCCCGCTCGCCCCGGTGTCCTTCGGACGTACGGCGAGGATCTGGTCCACGCCCATCCGGTGCTCCTCGAAGGCCAGCGCGGAACCGACCATGTACAGCCGCCAGACGCGCGCGGTCTGTTCCCCGACGAGCGCGACGAACTCGTCCCAGCGGTCCTCCAGTGTGCGGTGCCAGGCGCGGACCGTCCGCGGATAGTGCTCGCGCATCGCCTCCACCGCCCGTACCTCCAGCCCGGAGGACTCCAGCAGACCGACGGTGTCACCGAGGGGGCGCATGTGCATGTCCGGGGCGATGTACGACTCGATGAACGCGCCGCCGCCGGGCGCCGTGGTACCGCGTGACATCTGCTGGACGAGCACCCGGCCGCCGGGGCGGAGCATCCGGTGCAGGGTCGCGGTGAAGGCCGGGTAATCGGCGTCCCCGACGTGCTCGCCCATCTCGACGGAGGACACCGCGTCGTAGTCGCCGCCCGTGATGTCGCGGTAGTCGCGGTGCCGGACCTCGACCAGCTCCTCAAGACCGCGCTCCGCGACCCGCGCCCTGACGTACGCGGCCTGTTCCCGCGAGAGCGTCACGGCCGTGACCCTGGCCCGGTACTCCTGGGCCGCGTACAGCGTGAGCGAGCCCCAGCCGCAGCCGATGTCGAGCAGCCGCGCGCCGGGCCGCAGTTCGAGCTTGCGGCAGATCAGCTCCAGCTTGTCGCGCTGTGAGTCGGCCGACGTGTAGTCCGGCGCGTCGCTGGTCCAGTAGCCGCAGGAGTACGCCATGGTCTCGTCGAGCAGCAGGGCGTAGAAGTCGTTGGAGAGGTCGTAGTGGTGGCTGATCGCCGCGCGGGCACGCGACTTGCTGTGCGGCGAGCCCGTGAGGCGGGCCTGCGCGGCGGGTGCGGGCAGGCGCGGCCCGACGGCGCCCAGGCTCAGCGCGGTGCGCGCCGCCCTGGCGCGGTCCGCGACGGTGAGCTTCGGCGGGCGCAGACCACGCTCCCGTACGGCGGACCAGATGGTGCGCAGCCCGTCCGCGAGATCGCCCTCGAAGTCGATCTCCCCGGTGATGTACGCCTGCGCGAGCCCGAGTTCGTCGGGCTGCCAGAGCAGTCGGCGCAGGGCGCGCCGTGAGCGCAGCACCACGACGGGGGCGTCCTCCGGCCCGGCCGCGGAGCCGTCCCAGGCCCGCAGGCGCAGCGGCAGTCGGCCGCCGAGGAACTGCTCGATCAGCGGGTACAGCAGGTGGGCGGCTCCGGTCCGCGACGGCCGGGGCGCCGTCCGGGCGACGGTCATCGGGAGACCTCCTTGGTGAGCAGCATCTGCTGCACGTCGAGATAGCCGGAGCGGAAGCCCGCTTCGGAGTAGGCGAGATAGAAGGTCCACAGGCGGCGGAAGACGGCGTCGAAGCCGAGCGCGTCGACCTGTTCGGACCGTTCCGTGAAGGTTTCGCGCCACAGCCGCAGCGTCTCGGCGTAGTGCGGTCCGAAGCCGTCCCGGTCGGCGACGCGCAGCGCGGTGTGTTCGGCGGTGATCTGCTCCATCACCTCGACGGACGGCAGGAATCCGCCGGGGAAGATGTACTTCTGGATCCAGGTGAAGGTGTCCTTGGAGACGAGCATCCGGTCGTGCGGCATGGTGATCGCCTGCAGGGCGACGCGGCCGCCGGGCGCCAGCAGCCGGTCCAGGGTGCTGAAGTACTCCTGCCAGAACTCGGCTCCGACGGCCTCGATCATCTCGACGCTGATGATGGCGTCGAAGGAGCCCTCCACCTTCCGGTAGTCGCACAGCTCGACGGAGACCCGGTCGGCGAAGCCGGCGGCGGCGATCCGCTCGCGCGCCAGCTCGCGCTGCTCCTGGGAGAGCGTGACGGTACGGACCCGGGCGCCGCGCGCGGCGGCGCGCAGGGCCAGTTCGCCCCAGCCGGTGCCGATCTCCAGCAGCTCGGTGCCGGGGCCGACGCCGGCCTGGTCCAGCAGCCGGTCGATCTTGCGGTGCTGGGCGGCGGGGAGCAGCGAGTGGTCGGCGGGGAAGCCGCGGAAGAGGGCGGAGGAGTAGGAGAGGGTCTCGTCGAGGAAGAGCGCGAACAGGTCGTTCGACAGGTCGTAGTGGCGGCTGATGTTGGAGCGCGATCCCTCGGGGGTGTTGCGCTGGGCCGTGGGCTGCTTCGGTGCCCACATCCCGCGCAGCCTCTGGAGCGGCTCGGGGATCAGGGTCGCGAGGCGCTCGGCGAGCACGGTCAGCACGCCGACCAGGTCGCGGGACTCCCACTCACCGGCCATGTAGGACTCGCCGAAGCCGATGAGCCCGCCGGCCCCGACGCGGCCGTAGAACGCCTTCGGGTCGTGGATCTCCATCAGCGGGCCGCCGAGCCCGAGGGTCTCGGTGCCGCCGAGGCGCACGCGCAGCGGCAGTCGGGCCAGCGCGTGGCGGACGAGCCGCTCGGCGACGGCCGTGCGGAGCCATGAGGCGGGGGGCCGGTGGGCCACGTCGGGCCAGCGCGACTCGTCCACGGTGGTGGACGGCCGGGTGGACTGCGGAACGGACCTCGTGGTGGCCGCGGCCGGGGCCGGCGACTCGGGGGCCCGGTGGGATCCGGGGGACACGGACACGCTCACTTCACACCCTCCTGGGGGCTGTGGTGGGGACGGGGACGTACGGGCAGCCGGCGCAGGTAGAGCCGGATGCCGTGCAGACGGATGCCGAGGGAGACCAGGGCGGTGGGCCACGGGTGGCGCAGCGCGGTGCGGACCAGGCTGCCGGTGGTGGCGGGGCGGCGTTCGCCCCGTACGGTCGCGGTGAAGGGACGTCCCCGCTCGCGTTCCAGCTGGACGGTCAGGCGCAGCCGCTCCCCCGGTTCCGGCAGCCGCATGCGGTAGGCGCCGTCGACGGGGAAGAACGGGGAGACGTAGAACTCCTTGTCCACCGTGGCCAGTCCGGCCGCGTCGGGGCGCAGCAGATAGCAGTGCCGCTCGCCGTAGGTGTTGTGGACCTCGGCGACGACGCAGAGGTCTTCGCCGTCGGGTCCGTGGCACCAGAAGAGGGTGAGCGGATTGAAGACGTGTCCGAGGACCCGGGCATGGGCGAGCATCGTGACCCGGCCACCGGCCAGGTCGATCCCGCGGGCGGCGAGGAACTCCTCCAGACCGGCCCGGATGGTCGGCCTGGTGCCGCCGAAGTGGTCCCGGGCGTCGAACCGGGCGAGCGGGCGCAGCGGGCGGGGCAGCCGCGGCGGCCGGTCGGGGTCGATCAGCCACATGTAGGTGCGGTGGCGCAGGGCGTAGTGGGTCGGCTCGGTCCTGACGTGGCCGACCTCGCAGGTGTAGAGGGCGGGGACGGTGGTGACGGGCCGGACGGCGGTGCTCACCACGTCACCCCCAGGGCCGCCGCCGCGTCGACGCCGGAGCGGCAGCCGTCCTCGTGGAAGCCCCAGCCGTGGTACGCCCCGGCGAAGGCGGTGACGGGGCCGCTGAGCGCGGGCAGTTCGCGCTGGGCGGCGACGGACTCGGGGGTGTAGACGGGGTGTTCGTAGACCATGCGGGCGATGACGCGGTCCTCGTCGACGAGGTCGGCGCCGTTGAGGGTGACGACATGGGTCTCGGGCGCGTCGAGGCGCTGGAGCCGGTTCATGTCGTAGCTGACCCGTACGGCGTCGGCGCCCGCGTCGCAGGAGGGCATCAGGTAGTTCCAGGACGCGCGGGCGTTCCCGGCGCGGGGCAGCACGCGCGTGTCGGTGTGCAGCTGAGTGGGGTTGCGGGAGTAGGGGAACGCGCCGAGGACCCGCCGCTCGTCCTCGGTGGCGTCGGCGAGCATGCGCAGCGCCTGGTCGGGGTGGACCGCGATGACGACCGAGTCGTAGCGCTCGGCGGCGCCGTCGTCGGTGACGATCTCGACCCCGTCCGCGTGACGGCGTACGGCCCGTACGGGCGTCGCCGTGTGCACGTGGTCGAGGTGTTTGCCGACCTGCTCCACGTACGCGCGCGAGCCGCCGCTGACCGTGCGCCACACCGGGGAGCCGCTGACGGCAAGCATGCCGTGGTGCGCCATGAAGCGGAACAGGTAGCGGGCCGGGTAGCGCATCGCGGTCCGCGCGTCGCAGGACCAGACCGCGGAGACGACCGGGGTCATGAAGTGCGAGGTGAAGTAGGGGGAGAAGCCGCCCTCGGCGATGAACTCGCCCAGGGTCTTCTCGGCGCGGCCGCCGTCCTCGGCCGCCGCCGTCGCGAGGAGCTTCCTGGCCCGCCGGTGGAAGGCCGGGACCTCGGTGAGCATCCGCAGATAGCGCGGGTTGAGGAGGTTGCGCGGCTGGGCGAGGAGACCGGCGGCGCCGCGCGCTCCGGCGTATTCGAGTCCGCAGCCGTCACACCGCACGGACATGCTCATCTCGGATTCCTGGGTGGCGACACCCAGTTCCTCGAAGAGCCGCAGCAGACTGGGGTAGGTGCGCCGGTTGTGGACGATGAAACCGGAGTCGACGTGGTGCACCCGTCCGTCGGCCGACGCCACGTCGTGGGTGTGCGCGTGTCCGCCGAGCCGGTCGTCGGCCTCGTACAGCGCGACCTCGTGCGCGCGCCTGAGCACATAGGCGGCGGTCAGTCCCGCCACTCCGCTGCCCACCACGGCCGTACGCGGACGTTCGCCGCTCATTCGCTGCTCCCCTGTATCTGCGGACACCGGGGCGTAGCCCCTCTGAGGTGCATTCGATCCGGCGGGTCCCGGGGATTGGTGCGGGGTGCGATCTTTCTGCTCGCGATACTTTTTTTCACTCGTCCGGGTTCGGGACCAATCCGTTCGGCGAGCGGCGCCGAATGGCCGGTGTGAGCGAAGATCCGAGAGACCCGGCCCCGCAGGACAGTCCCCGTGACTGGCCCGCCCTCCTGCTGCGTGGTGGTTGCGCGGCGTTGAGCGGGCTGATCACGGGGTTCACGGCGCTGGGTGTCGCGGAGCTGGTGTCGGCGGCCGTACGGCCCGAGTCGAGTCCTGTCACGGCGGTCGGCGGTGCGGTCATCGACCTCACCCCGCCCCCGCTGAAGGACTTCGCCGTACGGAACTTCGGGACCAACGACAAGCTGGTGCTGCAGCTCGGCATCCTGGCCCTCCTGGCGCTCTTCGCCATGACGGTCGGAGTGGTCGCTCTGCGCCATCGGCGGTCGGGTTCCGCGGCGGTTCTGGTCTTCGGCGCGATCGGAGCGGTGGCGGCGACGAGCCGCCCCGACGGCGGTCTCCTCGACGCGGTGCCTTCGGTCGTGGGTGCTCTGCTGGCCTCGGTGGTGCTGTACGCCCTGGTCGGCAGGCTCTCGCTCCGTCCTTCTCCCGCCGCCGCGGCGGACGGGGACGGAACCTTCGACCGGCGCGGCTTCGTGATCGCCGCGACGGCCGCGGTGGCGGCATCGGCCGGAGCGGGCGTCCTCGGACGCCGGCTCAACGCCTCGGGGGCGGCCGACGCCGTCGCGTCGCGTGCCGAGATCGTTCTGCCGAGTCCCGCCTCACGGGCCCGTCCCGTTCCGGCGGGCGCGGACCTCGGAATCCGCGGGCTGTCCTCCTTCACGACCCCCAACAAGGACTTCTACCGGGTGGACACCGCGCTGGTGGTGCCCCGGGTGGATGCCGGGTCCTGGCGGTTGAGGATCCACGGCAAGGGCGTCTCCACGCCGCTGACGTTCAGCTACGACGATCTGCTCCGACGGGAGTTGATCGAGCGGGACATCACCTTGACCTGTGTGTCCAACGAGGTCGGCGGTCCTTACGTGGGCAACGCCCGCTGGATCGGCGTCCGGCTGGCGGACCTGCTGCGCGAGGCCGGGGTACGCCCCCCGTCCAAGGGGGGCGCGGCCGACCAGATCGTGGCGCGCTCGGTCGACGGCATGACCATCGGTTCGCCGGTGGAGACGGTGATGGACGGGCGCGACGCCCTGCTGGCGCTGGGGATGAACGGGGAACCCCTCCCCTTCGACCACGGTTTCCCGGTACGGATGCTGGTGCCCGGCCTGTACGGCTACGTCTCCGCCTGCAAGTGGCTCCAGGACCTCGAACTCACCACGTTCGCCGAGTACGACGCGTACTGGGTGAAGCGCAGTTGGTCGAAGGAGGCTCCGATCAAGACGGAGTCGCGGATCGACACCCCCCGGCCGTTCGCCTCCCCCAAGGCGGGCAAGGTCCCGGTCGCCGGGGTCGCCTGGGCCCAGCACCGGGGCATAGCCCGGGTGGAGGTACGGGTCGACGGCGGCGACTGGCAACCGGCGAAGCTCGCGGCCGAGGACACCAAGGACACCTGGCGCCAGTGGGTGTGGGAGTGGCCCGCCACCAGCGGCAACCACACCCTGGAGGTCAGGGCCACCGACCGGGACGGCTACACCCAGACCTCCGAACGCGTCGGGACCGTACCCGACGGCGCGACCGGCTGGCACTCGGTGGTGGTCGCCGTCAGCTGACCCGACGGCACCGTCACCTTCCGTAACACCGGGTTCTCAGCACGGCACCTCCATGCCGCCGAGCACCCCGCGAACCAACAGATAAGCCATCAACACCCCCCGTGCGCGGAACAGTCCGTACACGACTTCCAAGGAGATACGACATGATCGCCACCCGTTTCCAGCGTGCCGCCATCGCCATCGTGGGCGCCGCTGTGCTGCCGCTGGCCCTCACCGCCTGCTCCAGCGACGACAACAAGGACAGCAAGGACTCGGCGACGGCCGCGGCTCCGAAGGAGTCGGCGACGACCGCGGACGACTCGGCCGGCATGAGCGGCGACAAGCCCTTCGGGACGGCCTGTGCGTCGGTGCCGGAGACCGGCGCGGGCTCCTTCGACGGCATGTCGAAGGACCCGGTCGCGACCGCCGCCTCCAACAACCCCGACCTGTCCACGCTGGTCACGGCGGTGAAGAAGGCCGGTCTCGTCGACACCCTGAACAACGCCAAGGACATCACGGTGTTCGCGCCGACCAACGAGGCGTTCGCCAAGGTCCCGAAGGCCGACCTGGACAAGCTCCTCGCCGACAAGGACGCCCTGACGAAGGTCCTCACGTACCACGTCGTGGGTGAGAAGCTGGCCCCGAAGGCCCTGGACAGCGGCACCTTCCCGACCCTGGAGAAGAGCACGCTGGCCACCAAGGGCTCAGGCGAGTCGTACACGGTGAACGACTCCGCGAAGGTCGTCTGCGGCAACGTCCCCACCGCCAACGCGACCGTCTACATCATCGACACCGTCCTGATGCCGAAGATGTGAGCCGCGCTTCCCCATCGCGGCGGGTGACCGTGTCCCGCCGCGATGGGGAGAGGTGCTCTTCCCGTCGGTGCGCCGTCCGTACACCTCNNGAGGTGTACGGACGGCGCACCGTCGTGCTCAGCCGACCGAGCTGTAGGCCACCACGCCGCGCAGCACCTCGTCGACCGCCTTGCGCGCGTTCTTCGCGACCGTGCTGTTCTCACGGGGCGCCGCGGCGGCGATCTGGCCGAGCACGTCGATGACCTGCTTGCACCAGCGCACGAAGTCGCCCGCGGGCATCTCGGCCTCGCGCAGCACCTCGTCCAGGCCCTTGCCGGAGGCCCACATGTGGACCGGCCAGGCGAAGCCGACATCGGGCTCGCGCTGTCCGACGCCCTCGGTCTGACTGATCTTCAGATCCTCTTCCAGGGCGTCGAGCCGGCCCCAGATACGGACCATCTCGCCCAGCGCCTTCGCCACCGCGCCCGAGGGCACCTTCGGCGCCACCGCGTCGTCGGCCTGCCGCGCCTCGTACACCAGCGCCGAGACACAGGCCGCCAGCTCGGCCGGGGAGAGCCCCTCCCACACGCCCTCGCGCAGACACTCGCTGGCCAGCAGATCCAGCTCGCCGTAGAGCCGGGCCAGCCGCTTGCCGTGCCGGGTCACCTCGTCGCCCCGGAGATAGTCCAGCTCGGTGAGGAGGGCGACGATCCGGTCGAAGGTGCGGGCGATCGTGTTCGTCCGGCCCTCGATACGGCGCTCCAGCTGCCGGGTGTCGCGCTGCAGCCGGTGGTAGCGCTCGGCCCAGCGGGCGTGGTCCTCCCGCTCGTCGCAGCCGTGGCAGGGGTGGGCGCGCAGCTCGGTGCGGAGCCGGGCGATCTCCCGGTCGTCCGCCGCCGCGGCCCGCTGCTTGCGGTGCCGCTCGGGCACGATGTGACCGGCCTTGGTGCGCAGCGCGGAGGCCAGATCGCGCCGGGACTGCGGCGAGCGCGGGTTGAACGACTTGGGGATCCGCATCCGCTCCAGCGTCTCCACCGGGACCGGGAAGTCCATCGAGGCCAGCCGCTTGACCTGGCGCTCGGCGGTCAGCACCAGCGGACGCGGGCCCTCCTGGTACTCGAAGCCGCGGTGTCCGTTGGCCCGCCCGGCCGGCAGCCCGGGGTCGAGCACCAGCGCGAGACCGGCGAACTTTCCGGTCGGCACGTGGATGACATCGCCCGGCTTGAGCTTCTCCAGCGACGAGGCGGCCGCCGCCCTGCGCTGGGTCGCGCCCTGCTTGGCCAGCTCCGTCTCGCGGTCCTTGAGATCGCGGCGCAGCCGCGCGTACTCCTCGAAGTCGCCGAGATGACAGGTCATGCCCTCGCGGTAGCCGTCGAGGCCCTCCTCGTTGCGCTGGACCTGCCGGGAGATCCCGACGACCGACTTGTCGGCCTGGAACTGCGCGAAGGAGGTCTCCAGCAGCTCCCGCGAACGATGACTGCCGAACTGCTGTACGAGATTGACGGCCATGTTGTACGAGGGCCGGAAGCTGGAGCGCAGCGGATACGTCCGGGTCCCGGCGAGTCCGGCCAGCGCGCCGGGGTCCATGCCGCGCTGCCAGAGCACCACGGCGTGGCCCTCCACGTCGATGCCGCGGCGGCCCGCCCGGCCGGTGAGCTGCGTGTACTCGCCGGGGGTGATGTCGGCGTGCTGCTCACCGTTCCACTTGACGAGCTTCTCCAGCACCACCGACCTGGCCGGCATGTTGATGCCCAGCGCCAGCGTCTCGGTGGCGAAGACCGCCTTCACCAGGCCCCGGACGAACAGCTCCTCCACGACCTCCTTGAAGGTCGGCAGCATCCCGGCGTGGTGCGCGGCGATGCCCCGCTCCAGGCCCTCCAGCCACTCGTAGTAGCCGAGGACATGGAGGTCCTCGCCGGGGATGGAGGCGGTGCGCTCCTCCACGATCTCGCGGACCCGGTGGCGGGCGTCCTCGTTGTTGAGCCGCAGCCCGGCGTGCAGGCACTGCTGGACGGCGGCCTCGCAGCCGGCCCGGCTGAAGATGAAGGTGATCGCCGGGAGCAGCCCCTCGGTGTCGAGTCGGTCGATGACCTCGGCCCTGGAGGGGGTCCAGATCCGGCCGCGCTGGCGCCGCTCGCGCTCGCGGTCCGCCTCGCGGACCATCTTGCCGCGTCGGCGCTCGCGCGGGTTGTACGTGCGCTGGTTCTCCATGCGGGCGAGCCGGACGAGATCCGGGCTGACCTCGCGCTTGGCGACGCCCCGCCCCCCGTGGTCGGTCTCCTCCTCGAACAGGTCGTACATCCGCCGTCCGGCCATCACGTGCTGCCACAGCGGTACGGGCCGGTGCTCGGAGACGATCACTTCGGTGTCGCCCCTGACCGTGTCCAGCCAGTCGCCGAACTCCTCGGCGTTGGAGACGGTCGCCGAGAGCGAGACCAGCGTCACGGACTCGGGGAGATGGATGATCACCTCTTCCCAGACGGCGCCCCGGAAGCGGTCGGAGAGGTAGTGCACCTCGTCCATCACCACGTAGCCGAGCCCCAGGAGCGACTGAGAGGAGGCGTAGAGCATGTTCCGCAGGACCTCGGTGGTCATGACGACCACCGGCGCGTCCGCGTTGACGCTGTTGTCACCGGTGAGCAGACCGACCTTGTCCGCGCCGTAGCGCTTGGCCAGATCGGTGTACTTCTGGTTGGAGAGCGCCTTGATGGGGGTGGTGTAGAAACACTTGCGGCCCTCGGCCAGGGCCAGGTGCACGGCGAACTCGCCGACGATCGTCTTGCCGGAGCCGGTGGGCGCGGCGACGAGCACGCCCTTGCCGGACTCCAGGGCCTGGCATGCCTCGATCTGGAACGGGTCGAGGGCGAAGTCGTACATCTCACGGAACGGCGCGAGCGCCGTGGCCTGATCGGCGGCGCGGATCAGGGCAGCGGCGTAGCGCTCGGCTGGGGAGAGGTCCTCTGTCATCTTGCGTTCGAGCCTACCCGCCACCTCTGACAGTCAGCCCGATCTTTCCTCGCGGTTGGGGCCCGCCGGTTCGTTCCGGCGGGCCCCAGAGGTCTCGGTGTCGCGGTGACCGTGGCGTCAGGTGACGTCGTCGTAGCCGTTCAGCCGCTCCGTACGGCCGCCGTCGGACTGGCCGGGCAGGGCGGGCCGGGAGGGTCCCGAGGCGACCTGTTCGACCGGCTCGGGCGTCAGGTCGAGGTCCGAAGCCTCGTCGTCGTCGAGATCGCGGTCCGGGTTGCCCAGGTCCCGTCGGCGGTCGTTGATCAGCGAGAACCCGCACGCCATGAAGTAGAGGACGGCCAGCGGGGCGGCGAGCACCAGCATCGAGATGGGGTCGCCGCCAGGGGTGGCGACGGCCGCGAAGATCGTCAGGCCGACGACCATGCCGCGCCACCAGCCGAGCATCCGCTTGCCGCTGAGCACCCGGGTCAGGTTGAGCAGGATCAGCAGGAGCGGGAGTTCGAAGGCGAGGCCGAAGACGATGACCATGCGCGTGATGAGGTCGAGATAGTCATCGAGCGGCAGCAGGTTCTTGGCGTCCTCGGGGGTGAAGCTGAGCATGATCGATGCCGTCTCCGGCAGGATCGTGTAGGCCAGGGTGGCGCCGCCGAGGAAGAGCGGGACGCCGAGCGCGACGAAGCCGAGCGCGTAGCGCTTCTCCTTGTTGTGCAGCCCCGGGGCGACGAACGCCCACAGCTGGTAGAGCCAGACCGGTGTGGCGGCCAGCACCCCCGCCATCAGCGACACCTTGAGCGCGATGGTGAAGGGGGACATCAGACCGCTGGTGACCATGTCGGCGCACGGCTTGCCGTTCACCATGGTCGTGGCGCCGTTCGCGCAGCCGACCGACGTGAGGATCGGATCCATCAGGAACTTGAAGATCCGCGCCTGGAAGAACATCGCGATGATGATCGCGACGAGAATGGCCAGAACCGACTTCAGCAGGCGGTTCCGCAGCTCACGCAGGTGCTCCGTGAGAGGCATGCGCCCCTCGGTGTCTCTCTCCTGCTTCGGGGCAGACTTGCGCAACCCGCGTCCCTCGTCTCGTTCCGGCAAACGTCGATCTGGTCGGTGGTCGCGTCAGCTCTGCGTCGTGCGGTTCTGGTCGGCGACCGGACGGGCGCTGGTGACATCGCCGGGCGCGGCCTGGATCGTGCGCGCGGCGGCCTGCGGCGGCGCGGCGTCGGCGGGCTCGGCGGCGGTCGGGGCCGGCTCGTCGTCCTTCTTCATGGCCTTGGCCTCGCTCTTGAGGATGCGGGCCGACTTGCCGAGGGAACGCGCCATGTCGGGGAGCTTCTTGGCACCGAACAACAGAACGATGATGCCGATGATCAGAAGAAGCTCTAGGGGCTTGAGATTGCCGATCATTGACGACTTCCTTCTCACTGGGCGGCTGGTGGAGGGCTGCCGGTACCGCCGAACGTACGTCTGGCCAGGATGCTCCTGGCGATCGTAACGTGCGGGGGTGAACGAAGGGCAATCCCCGTGCGTACTTCGATATCCGTCCCCCGGCCCGAATCCGCCGGGCCCGCTCAGCAGCGTACCCGCTGGGAACGGTGCGCAGGAGGGGGCGTACCGGTACGAAAACTATCGGAGCGCGTCCCCGGTGGCGGCCAGCCGGGTGGCCGCCCGCTCCAGGTCCTCGGCCGCCCGATCGATCCGCTCCGCGGTCGCGGCGACCTGCCGGCCCAGCCGCCGGGCTTCGAGGGCGACACGGACGGCCAGCACCCCGAGCACGGCGATCCCGCAGAAACCCAGGGCGATGGCGAGCATGGGCCAGAACATGGACAGAACCTCGACCGTTCTACGGAGGGGATGCGCCCCCTCGGGGTGGCGCACCGGGGGCGGCTGGGGTCTTTCGTTTGGATCAGGCCGGATGAGGGAGCGGGGTCTGGTGCCGTGGATCGCAAGGCGGAGGAGGGAGCCCACGCGGAGCGTAGGCGAGTGACGACAACGCGGCGAGGCGCGGTGCCAGGGCTCGCGAGCCCGGCATGATCCAAACGAGAGGCCCTAGGTGGTGGAGTGCAGGCGCAGCGTGCGCACCCCGCCGCCGGTGAGCAGCTCTATGATCCGCTCCCCCGCGGGCTTGCGGACGGCCGCCTCGCATTCGGGGCAGGTGAAGGAGTAGAAGGTGGTGCTGTGGCTGGCCCCGATCGCCAGTCTCAGCGCGCCCGCCGACAGCTCGAAGGCGGCGCGGCACTCGGGACAGGCGGCCTTGAAGAGGACCGGGATCACCGTCGAGAGCCCCGACAGCCCAGAAGTCGCCGACATTGTTCCTGGTTCTCCCTCGTCCTCGTGCGTGGTGCGTCATGCGGGTGTGCGCCGTGCGGGTGGGCCGTGCGGGTGCGTGGCCGTCGTGCGAAGGCCGCCGGTCAGGGCCGGGCGTCGTACGCGGCGAGAGCCTCCGCCGCCGCCCGCCGCGCGCTTTCGGCCACCTCCGGCGGGGAGACGATCCGGCCGTCCCCGCCGAGCCGCAGCGCGAGCCGGCCCAGCGAGGCGGGCTCGGGGGTGCGCAGCGTGATCCGCAGCCCGCCGTCGGGCAGCTCGACCGCGCTGTCGTGCGGGTAGTACTCGGCCACCCAGCGGCCGCCGGGCCCCACCTCGATCACCACCTCGGGGTCCTCCGCGGACGGCTGGACCAGCCCCTCCGACAGATCCCGCAGCTCCAGCTCGGGGGGTGCGGCCGGGGCGTCCAGCAGCTTGATCTCGGCCACCCGGTCCAGCCGGAACGTACGCCGGGCCTCGGAGAGCCGGCACCACGCCTCCATATAGGTGTGCCCGACGGCGAACAGCCGGATCGGGTCCACCTCGCGCTCCGTCAGCTCGTCGCGCGCCGGCGAGTAGTAGCGCAGCCACAGCCGACGGCGCTCGGAGATCGCGCGGTCGACCTCGGCGAACACCCCGCCCTCGGACTCGAAGATCACCGAGAGCCGGGAGCTGGCACCGGCCGCCTCGCCCGCCGCCGTCTCCAGTTTGGCGGTGGCCCGCAGCAGCGCCTCCCGGTCGCCCTCGCGCAGCCCCGGCAGGGTGGCGACGGCACGGGCCGCGACGAGCAGCGCCGTGGCCTCGTCGGCGGCCAGCCGCAGCGGCTCGGCGACATCGTCCGGGTTGTGCCACCAGATGCGGTCGCCGTCGGTGTCGATGTCCAGCAGGTCCCCGCCCCGGAAGCTCGTCCCGCACATGGGCAGGACGTCGAGGTCGGAGATCAGCTCGTCCTCGCTGATCCCGAAGGCGCGGGCGACATCGCTGACGTGCGCGCCGGGTCGCTCGCGCAGATAGGTCACCAGCGAGAGCATCCGCCGGGTCTGGTCGATGGCGTTGGCTGCCATGGTTGTCCGAGTCCCCCTCAGCCCAGGGCCACGGCGCGCAGCCGGTCCAGGACATCGGCCCGCAGATCAGCGGGTTCCAGTACGAGCACATCCGGGCCGAACTCCACCAGCCAGGCGTCGAGTCCATGGCCGTAGGGGATCTCCAGCTCGTCCCAGCCGTCTCCCAGCTCCCGCGACGAGAGCGCCCGCGCGCGCAGCGGGTAGCCGCTCCCGGCGCGCAGTCTGATCACGGCGGTGCGCGTCGCGGTCTCGCCCGCCCAGCTCTCCACGGTCTCCCTGACCGTGACCACATCGGGTACGGGCGCGCCGAAGGCCCCGGAGCGGGAGCGGACCCGGCCGGTGATCCGGGAGAGCCGGAAGACCCGCTCGGCGCCCCGGTCGCGGTCCCAGCCCGCCAGATACCAGTGCCCGCGCCAGCACTCCAGCGTCCAGGGCTCCACCTGGCGCTGTTCGGCCGTGGCGGCGTTGGCCTTGCGGTAGTCGAAGACGACGGGCCGCCGGTCGCGGCAGGCGAGCATCAGCGGCTCGAAGGCCGCCTCGTGGACGGGGATACGGGGCTCCAGCGCGCCGTGCTGCGCCGCGTAGGCGTCCTGCGCCTCCGGCATGCCCGCGGCCCGCAGCTTCTGCAACGCTCCGCTCGCCGCGCCCGCCAGCCGGGCCTGCTGCCAGACCTTGGCCGCCAGCCCCAGGGCGGCGGCTTCCTCGGCGTCGAGGGTGATCGCGGGGAGCCGATTGCTGTCGCGGCGGGCCAGATAGCCCGCGTCGCCGTCCAGGCTCTCCACCGTCTCGATGACCAGGCCCAGCTCGCGCAGATCCTCTTTGTCGCGCTCGAACATCCGGTTGAACGAGTCGTCGTTGCCTGCTTCGAGATACGCCTCAATGGAGCCCCGCAACTCACGCTTGCTGAGCGGGCGCCTGGTCCCGAGGAGACACAGCGCCAGATTCATCAGTCGCTCGGCCTTGGCAATGGCCATCGACGTCTCGCACCCCTTTTGATCGTGCCGCTTGCGCCCGCTGACCGTACCGCTCCGGGCTGTCGCCGCGAAAGCCGAGGGGGCCGGGCACGGCGGAGGGCCCGCGCCGGACGGCACGGGCCCTCGGGTACCCGCGGCTTCCCGCGGCGCGGCTCAGACGGAGACCAGGTCGCAGACGAAGATCAGCGTCTCGCCGGGCGCGATGGCCCTGCCGGCACCGCGGTCGCCGTAGCCGAGGTGCGCGGGGATGATCAGCTCGCGCCGGCCGCCGACCTTCATGCCCTGCACGCCCTTGTCCCAGCCCGCGATGACCTGACCGGCACCGAGGGTGAAGGGGAGCGGCGCGCCGCGGTTCCAGGAGGCGTCGAATTCCTCACCGGTGGAGAAGGCCACACCGACGTAGTGGACCTTGACGTTGGCGCCTGCCTGGGCGACCGGTCCTTCACCCTCCCAGATGTCCCTGATCTGGAGATCGGCCGGCGGCTCGCCACCCGGGAAGTCGACCTCGGGCTTCTCGATGCTCACTGAACTGCTCCTCAAAATGATGAACGGGCAACCGGGACAGTCTTACACCTTCGCCAGGATGTCCACGGCGAACACCAGAGTGGAGTTCTTCGGGATGCCCTGCTGCTCCTGGTTGCCGAACGCCTGGTCGGGCGGGATCACGACCAGGATCCTGCTGCCGACCTTCTTGCCCACGATCCCCGACTTGAGGCCCTTGAGGGTGAGCTGCGGCAGCGGGAAGGTCGTCGTACGACCGGTCTTGTACGTGGAGTCGAACTGCTTGGCGCCCTTCCAGAGGTACGCCGCGTAGTTCAGTACCACGGTGTCCGACTCCTTGACGGCCTCGCCCTTGCTCTCCAGCACGTAGTCGGAGACCAGCTTCTTGGGCGGATCGGTCTTCGGGATGGTGACCTTCGGCTCCTTGCCGTCGTCGTTGGTCCCGACCACCGGCAGCGCCTTGTCGTCCTGCGGCACGACGGTGCCCTTGGCGGACTTCGGCACCTGGGTGGACTTCAGGATGTCGACCACGAAGACGAGGGTGGAGTTCGGCTTGATGTCGCCCTGGCCCTGCGCCCCGTAGCCCAGGTCCGGCGGGATGCCCAGCTCGACGCGGCTGCCCACCTTCTGGCCTTCGAGACCCTGGTCCCAGCCCTTGATGACCATGCCGGCGCCGAGGGTCAGGTCGAACGGCTGCTTGCGGTCGAAGCTGTTGTCGAACGGCTTGGTCGAGTCCCAGCTCTGGCCCAGATAGTTGACCTGGATCGCGTCGCCCTTGGTGACCTTCGCGCCGTCGCCCTGGCTCAGGACATCGACCTTCAGCTCCTTCGGCGGTGTGCCCTCCCCCTTGTCGAGGGTCGGCTTCTCTCCGAACTTGGCGCCCGCGCTGATGGCGGGGAGGCCGTTCTTGGACGGGGTGGAGTCGGAGCCTCCGTCGCTGCCGCACGCCGCACTCAGCAGCAGCACGGGGACAACGATGAGGCCGGCAAGTCGGCGCACGTGTTCCTCAGATCTCAGACGGCACAGTAGGCGCCCACTCTAAGGCGTGCCTCGGGCCCCGCACGCGATATGCGCGGGGCCCGTGGCCGCCTTTTCCCCATGGGTGTCACATTGCGGCTCACATACCGGCGATGAGCTTTTCCACCCGTTCGTCCACGGACCGGAACGGGTCTTTGCAGAGCACCGTGCGCTGCGCCTGGTCATTGAGCTTCAGGTGCACCCAGTCGACGGTGAAGTCCCTGCGCTGTTCCTGGGCCCGGCGGATGAAATCGCCGCGCAGCCGGGCCCTGGTGGTCTGCGGGGGCACCGACTTGCCCTCGAAGATCTTCATGTCATTGCAGATCCGGGCCGCCTGCCCCCTCTTCTCCAAGAGGTAATAGAGGCCGCGACGGCGGTGGATGTCGTGGTAGGCGAGGTCTATCTGAGCGACCCTCGGATGCGACATGGTCATGTTGTGCTTGGCCCGGTACCGCTCGATGAGCTGGTATTTCATGACCCAGTCGATCTCGGTGGAGATACGGTCGAGGTCTTCCGCCTCGATCGCGTCGAGCGTGCGGCCCCACAGCTCCAGGACCTGTTCGACGGTGCCGGTGCGGATTCCGCGGCGCTCCACGAAATCCACGGCCTTTTCGAAGTACTCGCGCTGGATCTCCAGGGCGGACGCCTCCCGGCCGCTCGCCAGCCGGACCTTGCGCTGACCGGTGAGGTCGTGGCTGACCTCGCGGATCGCCCGGATGGGGTTCTCCAGGGTCAGATCGCGCATCACCGTGCCCGCCTCGATCATGCGCAGTACGAGATCGGTGGCGCCGACCTTGAGCAGCATGGTCGTCTCGGACATGTTCGAGTCGCCGACGATGACGTGCAGACGCCGGTAGCGCTCGGCGTCGGCGTGCGGTTCGTCCCGGGTGTTGATGATGGGACGGGAGCGGGTGGTGGCGGAGCTGACGCCTTCCCAGATGTGCTCGGCACGCTGGCTGGCGCAGTAGACCGCTCCCCGGGGGGTCTGGAGGACTTTGCCGGCACCGCAGATGAGCTGCCGGGTGACGAGGAAGGGGATGAGGATGTCCGCGAGCCGGGAGAACTCCCCGTGGCGGGCGACGAGATAGTTCTCGTGGCAGCCGTAGGAGTTTCCCGCCGAGTCGGTGTTGTTCTTGAAGAGATAGACGTCGCCCGCGATTCCCTCCTCGTGCAGGCGGCGTTCGGCGTCGACGAGCAGTCCTTCGAGAATGCGCTCGCCCGCTTTGTCGTGCGTGACCAGTTCGGTCACGTTGTCGCATTCGGGAGTCGCGTATTCCGGATGCGAACCCACGTCGAGGTAGAGACGGGCGCCGTTCCGCAGGAAGACATTGCTGCTGCGGCCCCATGACACAACACGGCGGAAGAGGTAGCGCGCCACTTCGTCAGGTGACAGTCGGCGCTGTCCCCTGAACGTGCACGTGACGCCGTACTCGTTCTCCAGCCCGAAAATGCGGCGGTCCATGTCTGAACATTACGCCTGATGACCTGAGCTGAAACCGGGTTCGGCCGCACCGCTTGGATCATTTTCCGTCCGGATGGTGGCATCGGCCGGACGGGCGGGGGCCGCGAGGGCCCGCTGGGTGGTCAGCAGAACGAGCAGCGCGGCGATCCCGCCGACCCCCGCGACGGCGAAGCTCGCCGCCGTTCCGCCGATCTCGACGGCGGGTCCCGCGACGGCGGTGCCCAGCGCGGAGCCGACGCCGACGGTGGTCACGAGCCAGGAGAACGCCTCGGTGACGGTGCCGTGCGGGGCGTGCCGGTCGACGACGACGAAGGCGCAGGCGATGGCGGGCGCCAGGAAGACACCGGCGAGAGCGCACAGCGCGGTCATCGCGAGGACGCCGGGGGTGAGTGTCAGGGGCAGGTAGCACAGGGCCAGCAGCGCGACGATGGCCCGCAGCCGGCGTTCGGGGGCGTCGCTCCACTGTCTGGCGCCGTACCCCAGCCCGCCCACCAGAGCGCCCAGGCCCAGGGCCGCCATCAGCCAGCCGTAGACGGACTCGCGGCCCTGGTCGTCGGCGTACGCCACGCCCGCGACGGTGATCGAGCCGAGGGCCAGTCCGATGAAGAGGAACGCGCCGAGGAGGGCGAGGAGTCCGGGTGAGCGCAGGGCGCCGAGCCAGTGCGCCTCGCGGGGCGCGGAGCGCCAGCGGCGGGAGGGCTCCGAGACGACGACGGAGAGCGCGCCGAGCAGGCCGAGGGCGTTGATGGCGAGCAGGGCCGCGGCCGGGGACCAGAGCGAGACGAGCAGGGTGACGAGGAGCGGGCCGACCGTGAACATCACTTCCTGGGCCACCGCGTCCATGGCGTACGCCCGGTGGACCCGGTCCTCGCCGCCGAGGACGCTGGGCCACAGCGCCCGCAGCCCGCCCTCCAGCGGCGGTGTGAAGACACCGGCGACGGCGACGGCCGCGTAGGCGAGCAGGGGGGAGTCCGTTCCGGCGACGACGAGCAGCACCGCCCCCGCGGCGGAGCCCACGGCGGCGGGCAGCTGCACCCGGAGCTGGCCGTGGAGGTCGACGACCCGGCCGAGCAGGGGCTGTCCGATCGCCGTGCCGATGCCGTAGACGGCCGCGAGCGCCCCGGCGAGGCTGTAGCTGCCGCCGCCCGCCCGGACGAGCAGGACGATGGCGATCGGCGCCGTGGCGTTCGGCAGCCGTCCCACCAGCGTGCCGGTCAGCAGCCTCGCGGCGTACGGCGCCTTGAGGATGTCCGCGTATCCCGTGGTTCCGCCGGCCATAGTGCCGTTCCCCCCTCGTCCCTCGCCCTCGCGGGCCCAAGGTTTTACGTATAACGTCGGCGTCATACGTACCATGACGGCAGCGCGCGGGTCCACCGCGATTCCCGCCGCACCATGGAGAACGACAGCGATGACAGAGCAGTCCGCCAGGCCCACCAGCAGGGACGTGGCGCGGGCCGCGGGCGTGTCCCAGGCCACCGTCTCGCTCGTGCTCGGCGGGAAGTCGCCCGGCCGGGTCTCGGAGCGGACCGCCGCCCTGGTGCGCGAGGCGGCGCGGGCGCTCGGCTACCGGCCCAACATCGCCGCGCGCAATCTGCGGCTCGGCACGACCAGGACGGCGCTGCTGGTGGTGCCCGCGCTCACCAACGAGTTCTTCGCGCGCGTCTACACGGGCGCGGCCGAGGTGGCCGCCGAGCACGACTTCGGCGTGGTGCTCTACCCCTCGCCCGCCGGGGTGGGGCCCGCCAGGGACCCGTTCGCCTCGGCGCGGGCGGCGCTGGACGGGGTGATCGCCTCCTCCATGGCCACCGGGGCGCTCGACGCGATCCGCGGGACGGACGGCGCGGATCTGCCCCTGGTGATGCTGGACAGCGATCCGGCGGCCCCCGGCGCCGCCGCCCGGGTGAACCTCGACATCGCCGACGGCATACGGCAGGTGACGGAGCATCTGCTCGGCCTCGGCCACCGGCGGCTGCTCCACCTCGCGTCCGCCGTCGACTCCTGGACCTTCGACGTCAGGTCCGACGCGCTGGCGCGGGCGGTACGCGGGGTCCCCGGCACGGTCGTACGGAGCGCACGCGCCCCGCTGGAGGTGGACGCCGCCCGAGCGGCCGTGGAGAGCACCCTCGGCGCGCCGGGCCCGCGTCCCACCGCCGTGGTCTGCGACGGCGACATCCTCGCCGCGGGTGCCTGCAAGGCGCTGCGGCGCCTGGGGCTGCGGGTGCCGGAGGACGTCTCCGTCACCGGCTTCGACGATCTGGCGCTGGCCACGGCGGTGGAACCGGAGCTGACGACGGTGCGGCTGCCCTCCGAGCAGGTGGGCAGGCGCGGCATGGCGGCGCTGCTGCGGGTCCTGGACGGGCAGCGGCCGGAGACGGGCGACCTGCCGGTCTCCCTGGTCGTCCGCGGTTCGACGGCGCCGCCGCCGGCCGAGGCGGACCAGCGTCGCTGAGAGCCGGACGGGGCCCGCCGTCCGCCCGCCCTGTGCGCCGGGACCGCCGCGCGGCGGTCCCGGCGGACGGGGCGGAGCGTTATTCCTTGCTGTCGCCCGAGGCGTCGGCGTCCGGCTTGCCGGTCTCCCCCGGCGTGTCGTCCGTCGCGGTGGCCGCCCCGCCGTCCGGCTCCTCGGTGTCCGAGGGCGCGTCCGTCGGGGTGGAGGCCGCGCCGTCCGCCTCCAGCAGCCGGGAGAGCTGACGGCCGACGATCCGCTTGAACTTGCGCTGCTGGGGCCGCGTACGGTCCAGGACCGCCACTTCGAGCCGCTCGGCGGGGATCTCCCGCTCGCCGCCGTTGGTGTCCCTGGACAGCGCCTGGACGGCCAGCTTCAGCGCCTCGGCGAGCGACATCCCGTCCCGGTGACGCTGGTCGAGGTAGGTGCTGATCTGCTCCGAACTGCCGCCGACGGCGACCGAGCCGTGCTCGTCGACGATCGAGCCGTCGTGCGGCAGCCGGTAGATCTGGTCGCCGTCCACGGTGTCGCCGACCTCGGCGACGACCAGCTCGACCTCGTACGGCTTCTCCCCCGAGCTGGAGAAGATCGTGCCCAGCGTCTGCGCGTAGACGTTGGCCAGGCCACGAGCCGTCACATCGTCACGGTCGTAGGTGTATCCGCGCAGGTCGGCGTAGCGGACACCGCCGATGCGCAGGTTCTCGTACTCGTTGTACTTGCCGGCCGCGGCGAAGCCGATCCGGTCGTAGATCTCGCTGAACTTGTGCAGCGCGCGGGAGGGGTTCTCGCCGACGAAGACGATGCCGTCGGCGTACTGGAGCACGACCAGGCTGCGACCGCGGGCGATGCCCTTGCGGGCGTACTCCGCCCGGTCGGCCATGGCCTGCTGGGGTGAGACATAGAACGGCGTCGACACCGGCTATCCGTCCCTTTCTGTCAATGGCAGGTTCTGGTTCATCAGAGCAGCGCGGCGCGCGGGCCGTCGGGCTGGGTCAGCCGGCGCTCCAGGATCGCGCGGGCGATCTCGGAGGACTCGTCGTCGGTCAGCCGCCGGAAGCCCTCGTCCGTGATGACCGTGACGATGGGGTAGATCCGGCGGGCCACATCGGGGCCGCCCGTCGCGGAGTCGTCGTCCGCCGCGTCGTACAGGGCCTGGATGACCAGGGTGGTGGCCTGCTGCTCCGTCAGATCGTCGTGGTAGAGCTTCTTCATGGCGCCCCGGGCGAAGATCGAGCCGGACCCGGTGGAGGCGAAGCCCGTCTCCTCGGAGCGGCCGCCCGTCACGTCGTACGAGAAGATGCGGCCCCGCTCGCGGTCCACGTCCCAGCCGGCGAAGATCGGGACGACGGCCAGGCCCTGCATGGCCATGGCCAGGTTGGAACGGATCATCGTGGAGAGCCGGTTGGCCTTGCCCTCCAGGGAGAGCTGCACCCCTTCGACCTTCTCGAAGTGCTCCAGCTCCAGCTGGAAGAGCTTGACCATCTCCACGGCGAGTCCCGCGGTGCCCGCGATGCCCACGGCCGAGTACTCGTCGGCCGGGAAGACCTTCTCGATGTCGCGCTGCGCGATCATGTTGCCCATCGTCGCGCGGCGGTCGCCCGCGAGGACCACGCCGCCGGGGAAGGTCACCGCGACGATCGTGGTGCCGTGCGGCGCCTCGATCGCTCCCTGCAGGGGCGGCAGCGACCGATTGCCGGGCAGCAGGTCGGGCGAGTGGTGGGACAGGAAGTCCATGAACGAGGACGAGCCGGGCGTCAGGAAGGCAGCTGGTAGACGCCCGGTGCTACGAGTGTTGGCTTCCACGCGTTTCCCTCCAGGTATGCGACGGCCCGACGCGCGGTGAGGGATCGTCTCCCAACGTGCCGATGGCCGAATTGCAGTTGAAGCACATTACGCCACGGACCCTACCCGTCCCGTGGCGGTGATCCACCTGAACCGCGGGACCGGTCCCGCGACGGGGACGCGTGCCCCGCGCGCGGGTGCGACGCGCCCCGCCGCGGGGGCCGTCGCACCGCGCCCGCCGCGGCGGGGAGGCCGCCTTCACCCCCCGCCGTTCACATCCGTGGACTACTGTCCACCCTTCTGGACGAAGGAGCGCACGAAGTCCTCGGCGTTCTCCTCCAGCACGTCGTCGATCTCGTCCAGAACGGAGTCCACGTCGTCCGACAACTTCTCCTGGCGCTCCTTGAGGTCCTCGGACGCCTGCGCCTCCTGCGCCTGCTCCTCGGTCTGCTCGGTGGAACGCGTCGCCTTCTGCTGTCCGCCGTCGGTGTCCTTGGCCGCCATAACCCTCACCCCGCTCGGTTCGCCCCGCTCGATGTGACCTTCAAGATCCGACCCTACAAGGAGGGTCGGACATCGGCCCCGTGGTTCCTCGATGTCCTCAACGTCCCGGGGCCACCTCGATCATTCCCCGCGGGGAACCATTTCAGCCGCCGGAGAGCGTCCGGACCAGCTCCTCGGCCGTGCGGCAGCGGTCCAGCAGCTCCTTGACGTGGTTCCTGGTACCGCGCAGCGGCTCCAGGGTGGGGACCCGCTGGAGCGAGTCGCGGCCCGGCAGGTCGAAGATGACCGAATCCCAGGACGCGGCGGCCACGTCGTCCGCGTACTGCTCCAGGCAGCGGCCCCGGAAATAGGCCCTGGTGTCCTCGGGCGGGCTGGTCCTGGCGCGCTCGACGTCCCGCTCGTCCAGCAGCCGCCGCATCCTGCCCCGGGCCACCAGACGGTTGTAGAGGCCCTTCTCGGGGCGTACGTCGGCGTACTGGAGGTCCACGAGGTGCAGCCGGGGCGCGTCCCAGTCCACGCTGTCGCGGCGGCGGTAGCCCTCCAGGATCCCCCGCTTGGTGATCCAGTCCAGCTCGCCCGACAGACTCATCGGATCGTTCTCCAGCCGGTTGAGCGTGTCCTCCCACCGGCCGAGGACGTCCTTGGTCTGCTCGTCGGCGTCGACCCCGTACCGCTCCTCGACGTACTTCCTGGCCAGCTCGTAGTACTCCATCTGGAGCTGGACCGCGGTGAGTGTCCGGCCGCTGCGGAGCGTGATCAGCTGCCCGAGGGTGGGGTCGTGCGAGACCTGGTGCAGGCTGCGCACCGGCTGGTCGACGGCGAGGTCGACGTTGATGAAGCCGTCCTCGATCATCGAGAGCACCAGCGCGGTGGTGCCGAGCTTGAGGTAGGTCGAGATCTCCGACAGATTGGCGTCACCGATGATCACGTGCAGCCTGCGGTACTTCTCCGCGTCCGAATGGGGCTCGTCACGGGTGTTGATGATGGGCCGCTTGAGCGTCGTCTCCAGCCCCACCTCGACCTCGAAGTAGTCCGCGCGCTGGCTGATCTGGAAGCCGTGCTCGTGACCGTCCTGGCCGATGCCGACCCGGCCCGCGCCCGTCACCACCTGCCGGGAGACGAAGAACGGCGTCAGATGGCGCACGATGTCCGAGAAGGGGGTCTCCCGCTTCATCAGATAGTTCTCGTGCGTGCCGTAGGACGCGCCCTTGTTGTCGGTGTTGTTCTTGTACAGATGGATCGGCTGGGCGCCGGGCAGCTGCGCGGCCCGCTCGGCGGCCTCGGCCATGATCCGCTCGCCGGCCTTGTCCCAGAGGACCGCGTCGCGCGGATTGGTGATCTCCGGGGAGCTGTACTCCGGATGGGCGTGGTCGACGTAGAGCCGGGCACCGTTCGTGAGGATCACATTGGCCAGACCGATGTCCTCGTCGGTGAGCTGGCTGGAGTCGGCGGTCTCGCGGGCGAGGTCGAAGCCGCGGGCGTCCCGCAGCGGGTTCTCCTCCTCGAAGTCCCAGCGGGCCCGCCGCGCCCGGTGCATCGCCGCCGCGTAGGCGTTGACGATCTGGGACGAGGTGAGCATGGCATTGGCGTTCGGGTGGCCCGGAACGGAGATGCCGTACTCCGTCTCGATGCCCATTACTCGCCGTACGGTCATGCGGCCCTCCTTGCCCGGCGGCGCTCCCCTCCGGGAGCGGCGCTCAAGTACCGCTGCGTCCGAGCTGCGCGTGCGGTGCCCGGTCCCGCCCCGCGTGACGCGGCAGTACGAACGAGACTAGAACGCCGCCGCGCCGGAGGGGAGATCATTTCCGTCATTGGCCTGGTGTGGTGGACGGTGCGGGGGTAGCGGGGGTGGTGGCCGGTCGGAAAGCAACCGGCTGCGGATGCCCTTCCGGACATCCGCAGCCGGTCCGCGCTCTACAGGTACTGACCCGTGTTGGCCACCGTGTCGATGGAGCGTCCGGTGTCCGCGCCCTGCTTTCCGGTCACCAGCGTGCGGATGAAGACGATCCGCTCGCCCTTCTTGCCGGAGATACGGGCCCAGTCGTCGGGGTTGGTGGTGTTCGGCAGGTCCTCGTTCTCCTTGAACTCGTCCACGCAAGCCTGGAGGAGGTGGGAGACCCGAAGACCCTTCTGATTGTGGTCGAGGAATGCCTTGATGGCCATCTTCTTGGCCCGGTCCACAATGTTCTGGATCATCGCGCCGGAGTTGAAGTCCTTGAAATAGAGGACTTCCTTGTCGCCATTGGCGTACGTGACCTCCAGGAAGCGGTTCTCCTCGGACTCCGCGTACATCTGCTCCACCACGGACTGGATCATTCCGTGAGCGGCGGCCTCCTTGGAGCCCCGGTGCTCGGAGATGTCGTCCACGTGCAGCGGCAGCGTGGGCGTGAGGTATTTCGCGAAGATGTCCTTCGCGGCCTCCGCGTCCGGACGCTCGATCTTGATCTTCACATCGAGTCGGCCGGGCCGCAGGATGGCGGGGTCGATCATGTCCTCACGGTTGGAGGCGCCGATGACGATGACGTTCTCCAGGCCCTCCACCCCGTCGATCTCGGCGAGCAGCTGCGGGACGATGGTGTTCTCCACGTCCGAGCTGACGCCGGAGCCGCGGGTACGGAAGAGGGATTCCATCTCGTCGAAGAAGACGATGACGGGGGTGCCCTCGCTGGCCTTCTCCCGGGCACGCTGGAAGACCAGCCGGATATGGCGCTCGGTCTCACCGACGTACTTGTTGAGCAGCTCGGGACCCTTGATGTTCAGGAAGTAGCTCTTCCCCGCGGGCCGGCCGGTCACCTCGGCGACCTTCTTGGCGAGCGAGTTGGCCACGGCCTTGGCGATCAGGGTCTTGCCGCAGCCGGGCGGGCCGTAGAGCAGGATGCCCTTCGGCGGACGCAGCTCGTGCTCCTTGAACAGGTCCGGGTGGAGATAGGGAAGCTCGACCGCGTCGCGGATCATCTCGATCTGGCCGCCCAGACCGCCGATCTTCTCGTAGTCGACGTCCGGCACCTCTTCGAGGACCAGCTCCTCGACCTCGCTCTTGGGCACCACTTCGTAGACATAGCCGGAGCGGGGTTCGAGCAGGAGGGCGTCGCCGGGGCGGATGGTGATGTCCAGCAGGGGCTCCGCGAGCCGCACCACCCGTTCCTCGTCGGTGTGCCCGATCACCAGGGCGCGCTCGCCGTCCTCAAGGATCTCCTTGAGGGTGACGATGTCCCCGGCGCGCTCGAATTCCATGGCCTCGACCACATTGAGCGCCTCGTTGAGCATGACTTCCTGGCCGCGCCGCAGTTCTTCCAGCTCGACGCCAGGGCTGACATTCACCCGGAGCTTGCGGCCCCCGGTGAAAATGTCGGCCGTGCCGTCCTCATTGGCGTGCAGAAAGACACCGAAGCCGGCGGGCGGCTGTGCGAGCCGGTCGACTTCTTCCTTGAGGGCCACGATCTGGTCACGGGCCTCACGCAGCGTATTGGCGAGCCGCTCGTTCTGCGCGGACACCCCCGCCAGATTCGTCTGCAACTCGACGATCCGCTCTTCGAGAATTCTCGTGTGCCGCGGAGAGTCGGCGAGCTTACGTCGCAGGACGGCGATTTCCTGCTCTAGATAGGCAACCTGGCCGGCCGGGTCTTCGGACCCCCGCGCGGGCCGGATGCCGCGGTTGATGTCGTCGTCGTGGGCTGCCACGGTCCTCACCTCCTCCAAGGGGAGCTGGACGCTTCCTGACCCTACCTGGGTGGGTGATGATTGAAACCCCTAGATCACAAAGACTGTCGGGGTGTGTCCGATCTTCACCCTTGCGCCCTCTCCCTCACGCGGAGGGAATACCCACCCAGCGGCACCGGAAAGCGGCCGGTTGTATCGTCGAGGTGTTCAACACCCGCCGGGGCCGACGCGACTTGCTCGAAGCGCGCCGCCCGGCGCAGCCGATGGCAGGAGAGATGACCGTGCAGCAGGAGGCTCCCACCGAAGGTGTCACCGAGACCGGTGAGCCGCTGGAGGTCTGGATCGACCAGGACCTCTGCACCGGCGACGGGATCTGCGCCCAGTACGCCCCGGACGTCTTCGAGCTGGACATCGACGGGCTGGCCTATGTGAAAAGCTCCGAGGACGAGCTGCTCCAGTCGCCCGGCGCGACCACCCGCGTACCGCTGCCGCTGCTGCGCGACGTGGTGGATTCGGCCAAGGAGTGTCCCGGCGACTGCATCCATGTGCGCCGGGTCACGGACCGGGTCGAGGTGTACGGACCCGACGCGGAGTGAGTGTTCACACACCTCGGGCGACGGGGCGCTCGCCCCGTACGAAGGCGCCGTTCTTCCAGCGCCAGGAGACGTGCTCCTCCTCGTCGGGGCAGCAGCTCGGTACGTCGGGACCCGAGTAGCCGAGCAGGGTGGCCAGCACGATTCCGTCGCGTATCGCGAAGTCGGGGCCGACGCTGCGCTTCTCCCCCGGGTCCACGAGCGTGGCCACGACGCGGGGCTCGCCGCCCGCGCCCGTCAGTACGTAGACGCCGCTGGGCGGGGTGCCGGATCCGGCCTCGCAGCGGACCACGGCCACCGTCTCGGGGGTGCCGTCACCGTCGAGATCTCCGTACACCTTCCTGGTCACGACCGTGCCCGCTCCCCCGCACTCCAGCGGGAAGTCCGCCTCCGCCGGATCGGGGGCGGCCGGCGCGCTCCGGCCGGGCCCTGCGGCCCGTACCTGGTGGTCGCCCGACGGCGAGGCGGTGGCGGCGCCGGGCTGCGTCAGGGTCGTCAGGGCGACGACGCCCGCCATCGCCGTGGCGGTCGCGAGCCAGTGGATCGGCCGGGGCCGGGCATGCGCGAGGTCCGGAACGTCGGGGATCTGCACGCGGGGCGTCTCCTGTGAAGGCGGTGCCGACGGGTTTGATCGGGGCTGGGGGGAGACAGCATCGTGCCACACGTCACAGCGGGACGGAACACGGGGGTCCGCGACAGCCACCGTGCGTAGGGACAACACACCGTCGCCGCCGTC
>NZ_QQNA01000051.1 GCF_003346515.1 Streptomyces corynorhini | reverse complement strand
CTCGGCGACACCATCACCTTCAGCGGGGCGCGCTGGCTGGTGACCGCCTTTCACGGTCCGCGGGTCTTCCTCACCGCGCCCGGTGACACCACAGCCGAGCCTTTGATCATCCTCCAGCCGGTCCTGACCTCCGCGAAGGACTTCGCGGTCCTTAGAGGTCCTAACAAAGGCGTTGGACGTGTCGGTGGGTGATGAGACAGGTGGCGAGCCCGAGGAAGGCTTCGTGGATGTCGTCGCGTCTTTCCCAGCGGACGCGGAGACGTCGGAAGCCGTGGAACCAGGCGATTGTGCGCTCGACAACCCAGCGGTGAACACCAAGCCCGGAACCGTGCGGCACTCCGCGGCGGGCGATGACCGGTTTGATGCCCTGCGCCCAGACCAGACGGCGGTACTTGTCATGGTCGTAGCCACGGTCGCCGAGGAGGATGTCAGGCCGTCGGCGTGGTCGTCCGACGAGTCCAGGGACGGAGGGAATCTTCGCTAGGAGGGGCATCAGCTGGGTGACATCGTTGCGGTTTCCGCCGGTCAGAGACACCGCGAGTGGGATGCCCTGGCCGTCGACGAGGATGTGGTGCTTGCTGCCCGGCCGTGCGCGGTCGACCGGGCTGGGCCCGCTTTTGGGCCTCGCCGAGCGGCTCGCACGTGGGAGGAGTCGATCACCGCCCGCGACCAGTCGAGCTGTCTCGCCGCTCGCAGCTTTGACAGCAGCACAAGGTGGAGCCGGTCCCAGACGCCGGCCTCGTTCCAAGCTGCCAACCGACGCCAGCACGTCATGCCCGAACCGAAGCCCAGCTCCTGCGGCAGGTACTCCCACTGGATCCCGGTATGCAACACGAACAGGATCCCGCACAGCGCCTGGCGATCCGGCACCCTCGGCCGACCGGCCACCAGTTTCGGCCCCGGATCAGGTAACAACGGCTCGATCAGCGACCACAGTTCATCCGAGACGACCCACGGACGCGACTCTCTCTTCCCCACGAACAGCCCAACGAGCATCCAAGCCGACGGTCACACCGATAGTGACTTCTGTTAGGACCTCTTATCTCGGCGACGCCTGGCACGTACGCTCGCCGCGTTGTCGGAGTCGTCCACGTACGTCCAGTACGAGGACGATCCTCCGCCTTGCGGGAGCGCTCGGCATCCGAAGGACGCATCAAGCGCCGAGGCGGAGGGAGCGCAGCGCACCAGGCGCCG
>NZ_QQNA01000050.1 GCF_003346515.1 Streptomyces corynorhini | reverse complement strand
GCCCCGGCCCCGGCCGCTGCCTTCGCCCCAACCCCTGCCTCGGTCTCCGCCCCGCTCCCAGTCCCGGTCCCGCTCCCAGTCCCGCTCCGGGCCCCGTCGGCGCCCACGGCTTTCCGCGCGGCCCACGGGCAGGCCAACAGCTCCTCCGTACCGGCCTCATGGGCGGCGAGCGTCCTGTCGAGCCCGGCCAGCAGCCGTTCCGTGCGGCGAAGCCGCATCCGACCGGGCCGGAGCCGGTAGTGGTGCAGGTCGACCCGTACCCAGGAGTGGAAGGCCGCCAGATCCGGCGCGTCCGCCAGCGCCCGCCGCAACTCCCCGGGTCTCAGGGGCATCCGGATCCCGTCCCGTTCCTCCTGTCCGAGCAGCCGCAGCGCGGCGCGCGCGGCGTGCGTCAGCCGCAGCCCCCGGACGCCTGCCTCGGCGTACGGCCTGACCGCGTAGGCGAGTTCGGCGCCGGGCCGCGAGGGCAGCAGCGACGCGTCGCGCGCGGCGGCCAGCTCGTCCCTCGCCCCCGGATCCGCGACCGCCAGGAACCCCCCGGTCTTGGCGCCCACATGCTTGGACAGGCTGAACACGGCGGCGTCCCCGAACGACCCGACCGGCCGCCCCGCCACCGTGCTCCCGATGGCGTGGGCGGCGTCCTCGATCAGCGGAATCCCCAACGCGTCGCAACGGAGCCGGAGTTCCGCCGCCGGATCGGGATTGCCGTACAGATTGGTGGTGATGACGCCGGACAGCCCGCGCCAGGTGCTCTCCGGCACGGCGTCGACGTCGATCGACCCGTCGTACGGATTCAACGGAGCCTGTACCGGCCGCAGTCCGGCCGCGAGCACGACGAAGAAGATGACGTCGTCGTTGACCGGCGACATCAGCACCCGCCCGCCGGGCGGACACCAGTGCCGCAGCGCGACGTACAGCCCGAGCCGGCACGACGGCATGTACAGAACGTCCCTGCCGAGGCGCTCGCGCATCAGCGACTCCAAGGCCGCGTACGCCGAGTGCTCCGCCGGCAGGCTCTCCCCACGAGCCATTCCGACCCCCCTGTCCCGGCTCAATGTCTCCCATACCGGGCGGGGGGAGTCAATAAGGCAGGGTGGGCCGGAGCAGGAGGGCCCACGCGGGGACCGCCGGGGCTACTCGGCAGCCGCCGACCGGTCGAAGCAGCGCTCCAGCTCGTCCAGATCGTAGAAGTAACTGCCCTTGGAGACGGGCCGACAGCCGGTCTTGAAGGCGGTCTCCTTCTCGTTGTAGAGCATCCGCACGAGAGAGGTGCCGCCCTTGCGGAAGACGTCCCACTGGATGTTCGAGGCCATGGGCGCGACCGAGGAGCCGCGCCAGGCGTTGTCCGCGTACGTGTACGGGCGGGACGGGGACGCGGGGCGCTCGCTGCCGGGGAGCTTCATCAGGGCGGCGAGCGGCATGATCTCCTCGGCGTGGGTGAAGCGCAGCACGGCACCGACCTCGCTCGTGCCGGACTCCGCCGCCTCGGCCCGCGCGAAGAGGTCGTCCAGCAGGACGTCCGCCATGCGGTAGGTGATGTCGGAGTCGTGGAAGCCGGGGCCGCTCTCGTAGAAGCTCTCGGCGTCGTCCAGGTACCCGAACCAGGAGGCGTCCTTGGCGGCGATGTACCGGTCGAGGTGCCAGTCGCCCTCGGCGCGCATGCTGGGGGCGATGGCGTAGAGGCTGTAGACGGCCTCGGCGGCGGTGTACCGGTCGGCGGCGGTCATCCGGTCCACGAACCCGGCGGAGAACAGCTTCCGCAGCACGCCGCGGGCGGCCTCCCCGGTCCTGGGCTGCTCCCGGATCTTCTTCAGGGTGGCGGCGAGGCGCTGGTCGTTGTCGACGTAGTCGCGGTAGGCGGCGCCGCCGTCGGACTTGTGGAAGTAGAGCAGGTCCGCGTCCGTACGCGCGGGGCCGACCAGCGGCGCGAGCTTCGGGTCGGCCGCGACGAGCGCGCCCGCGAACTCCGTACCGCTGTCCACCGCGCGGCCCTTGCCCGAGCTGACGACGTCGATGCGCTCGCCCTTGGCGGGCATCGCGTCGAACAGCGCGGGCAGCCGCTTGCGCAGCCGTACCGCCGTGTCCCGCAGCTCCTGCTTCCCGCGCTCGCTCAGCTCCCCGTACCCGACCTTCGCCATGGCGTCCAGCAGCCGCCGCACCTCGGGCCCGAACGACTTCCCGAGCGGGGTCAGCGCGCCTTCCTTCCGGGCCTTCTCCCAGAGCGCGAGGACCAGCTGCCCGTCCTCATCGCCGGTCGCGGCCCGTGACCCGTGCCGCGAGACGTTCTCCGTGAACACGGGCACGAACCCGGCGGGCACCCGCTGGTAGGAACGGGCGTCCTGCTGGGGCCGGTACGGCGTCTTGGTGGCGTACGAGCTGGTGGCGTACGAGGCCAACGCACCCGGATGAGCGGCGGCGACCCCGGCAGGCACCAGCGCGACCAGGGCGAGTGCGATGGCGGGGACGGTGGCGGTGAGGGCGGCGCGTCGCATGGTTCAGGTCCTCTGGTCCTCTGGTCCGTGGTGAACCGCCCCACCGTGGCGCGCGGAGATGAACGAGGCGTGACCGCCACGCGACAGCACGCCGCAGGAGTGGGCGGACCCGCTGGGGCTGAGGGCCTGGAGCAGCCCGCCCTCCGTGTCGTTCGGCCCGCCGTTCTATGCGACTACGTGACTGGACGGCGGTAGCTGCTTGTGAAGCGGTCCGGACCTTCCGTAGCGTGCTGACCACAGAGCGAGAGGAGCCCCGAGTGGACGAGTTACGCAGGATCGCCGGTGGCCCGTGCAAGAACGGCGACGACGACGACAAATGCGGCAACGGAGACTGCCCCACCGTGTACGCCACGCCCAAGCCCGGCATGCTGGCCATCCAGGGCTACGACGTGGCCCATCCGGTGCCGGACGGCGAGTCGGTCGTGGTGATCCCGGAGGAGATTCTGAAGGAGGCGGCCCGTGTCCGTGGCTGGCTCTGACCCCGTGCTGCTCGACGGCCACGAGTGGCAGGCGTACTTCAGCGACTTCAAGCGTTCCGCCTTCCGACTGGAGGTCCACCAGACCTACACCATGCCCGCGGAGGCGTCGACGGTACGCGACTTCCTGGCCGGTGCCCCGAGGCCGGCGGACTTCAACGCGTCCTGGCACCGGACCATCCGGGACCACGCGGCGGCCGGGCGGACGATGACCCGGGCGAAGGTCGTACGTCGCCCGCTCACCCCGTACAGCCGGTACCTGTTCGAGTGGTGCATCCCGGGGAACGTGGCGGCCGGGGAGGACTACCAAGTGGTGGACGTGACCGAGCGGCCGGATCACGACCTGCCCGAGCAGGACTTCTGGCTGTTCGACGAGTCGGTCGTGGTTCACCTCAACTACCGTCCGGACGGAACGCAGATCAACCGCGAACTGCTCCAGGACCCGGACCTGGCCACGTATCTCGGGTGGCGGGATCTCGCTCTGGAAAGCGGCGTGCCGTTCAGTGCCTATAGAACCTGAGTCGCGATCGCACGACCGGAAAGACCTGGCGGAGGCCCTTCGGGGCCTCCGTATTGCTGCCGGTCTAAGTGGTGAGCGTCTGGCATTTCGCTGCAACATGAGTCAAACGAAGATCAGTCGTATCGAAACCGGTCGCGCGTTGCCGACCGTTATCGACGTCGAGCGAATTCTTAAAGCTCTTGCTGTTCCTCGGGAGGTCGTAGACGAGATATTGGGGCTTGCGCGCAGGGCGAATGTTGATTACGCATCTTGGCGTACGTACGCACGCATCGGCTTGTATCGCAAACAAGCTGAACTGAAGTCTCTTGATTGGTCGTCGCACGTCATGCGTCATTTCCTACCGGCAGTTCCCACCGGCCTGCTGCATGTCCGTGAGTACGCCGCCGAAACGCTGGCTCCCACAGTGGTCGGCGATCCGGCACGAGATGTCACGCGCGCGGTGCAAGCGCGGATGGACCGGCAAGCCATCCTGGACGACCCGGCGCGCTCCTTCTGGTTCCTGATGACCGAGCAGGCTGTACGGTGGCGGCGCGCGAGTGTCAAGACCATGGCGGCCCAGTGCGCGCACATGGCCGAGGTGAACGGAAAACCCAACGTCAGCCTCGGGATCATCCCGCAGACGGCTCAGGTACCCGCCACTCCGATGAATATCTTTGTCACGTATGACGATCGGCTTGTCACGGTCGAACTCTTCTCTGGAGAAGTGGTATTGCGCGACCCCAGAGATGTGACGCAGCACCTCAATTTGTTCGACCTTTTCTGGTCGTACGCTCTCAAGGGCGAGGACGCTTCCGTGTTCCTGGAAGATGCGGCGGCCGAGTTTATGCGTCAACGCGACTAGCCCTCCCAAATTCTCCGGTGGGTCCGGAATGATGGGGAGCGGTCGCACCTGCGGCCGTAAGGCGATCAGGGAGAGCATGCCGATGCAGAACGGAAATGACCTGTACGCGCTCCACATTGACGGAGCTGAATTCTCCAGAGCGTGCGGAGGCAACACGCACCCCGACGGCGAGTCCTGCGTCACGCTCGCCCGGATCGGCGAATCGGCGTGGGCTCTCGGTGACAGCAAGCGGCCCAATGCGGAGCCGCTTCGATTCACCACCGCGGAGCTGAGGGCAGCCGGCATCGAGCCGCCGCGATTCGGCCTCTCGGCCTGAGCGCCCCGCTCACCCAGCCCCGGCCCTTTCCATCGGGCCGGGGCTGGACCATGACGGTCGCCAACCACGTCGAACGGAGCCACCGTTGCACCATCACGGATATCTGTGGACCGGCCCGAAGAACCGGTTCGACGAAGAGAGGCTGCGTCGGCCTCCTCATCCCGATCCGCCTCAGGCCGCCACACCGGGCGACGTGCAGGCGGGGAGACTCCAAGACCGGTACCGCGAGGCGGCGGCGGAGTTCCCGGTCATCGGCCTCCCGCCGCTCGAAACGGCACAGTGGCTGATGAAGCCCAAGGTCGTCGTACGGGGAACCTGGCAGGAACCGAAAGAGGCGGCCGACTGGCTGGGACGGCACCTGGCCCGGCACGCACCCCGCTTCGATTCCGCCGCGCAGCGGGGCACCACCCACTTGGCGCTCCTGGTCAACTCCGCCACCGAACGGTTGAGCTGGGGAGGTGACGTATCCCTGGGCTTCTATCTGGAACGCCCGGTGTTCCTGTCCCTCGCCCTGGTGACGTGTTCCCCCAACCGTTCCGCGCCCGGTCTGAGCTGCCCGGCTCGGTAGCCGAGGCAGCCTTCGGGGCGCGGTGCAGTGAGAGCAACTGGCCGGCCCGGAACAGGTAGTCGAAGATCATCCATCGACCGTCGCCGGACTTCAGATGAAGTCAGACGTCTTGTCGATGACGGTCGTCGCCGTCAGCGGCCCAGGTCGCCGGACTTGAGGCCGTGGAGGAAGGCGGCCCACTCGGCGGGTGGATAGAACTGGGTCCCGCCGGTGGGGTTCTTGCTGTCGCGTACGGCTCGGCCGCCGTCGGCGGTGTGGGCGACCTCTACGCAGTCCGTCGTTGGTGAAGCACCGGACGCGCTGGCCTTTTTGAACGCCGTCACTACGTCGGGATGCTTCATTTCTCCTCTGCCCGGTCTTCAGGGATGCCCGTTATGGTCTTCCGGAGGAAGGCGAGGCTCTCGTTGGGAGTGTGTGCGGCCGATCGCAGGGTTTCAAAGATCTGTACGTGCTTCGCCATGTCCTCCGAGTCTTCGAGGAGCACGGTGCTTGACGTGGTGTCGTAGGCGACGGCCTGTGGAGCAGGCTCCGAGTCGAAGTTGAACATGACGAAGTGCGAAGACAAGTGTGCGGTCTGCCACTCGGAGAATGGAAGCACCTGCACGCTGACGTTCGGCCGCTGCGCTACGTCGTAGATGTGCAGCAGCTGATCGCGGTGTCTCTTCCTGGACGGCATGGGCGCGGTAAGCGCGGGTTCCCAGATGACCGCCGCGTATTGCGCGCCGCCCTCTTCGATCGTCTTTCTGCGCGTCTGCCGAATGGCCACCGCCTCCCGGATCGCTTCGGGAGAGTGGACGGTCAGGCTGAGGTCCATCAAGGTCCTGATGTAGTCATCTGTCTGGAGCAGGCCAGGGATGAAAAGTGATTGCCAGGTCCGGATGTAGGTGGCGTCTGTCTCCAGCGTGACGAAGTCCGCGAACCCTTCGTTCTTGACCACCCACGGGAAGTCGAGCCACCAGCCGCGCTTGTTCGAGTCCCGCGCGAGCTGCTCCAGGCGTTGGTGGACCTCGCGGTCTTCGACTCCATACAGTTCCAGCATCAGCCTCACATCGCCGGGCCTGGCCGTGACCTGGCCGGACTCGATCCGGCTGATCTTGGTTTTGGATCCCATGATGTGGTCCGCCGCGTGCTGCTGATCAAGCTTCGCGGCCTCGCGGTATCGCCTCAGCGCCGCCCCAAGTCGCCTGCTGCGCATGGTCGGGCGTCCACCTGCCGGCATATCCCCTCCTCCACTTTCCGTGACCCAGTCTGCACGGGGAAGAGTGCCTCGCGCCAACCGATTCGCAACTTGAAGACAGGCGCAACTATGCGCGCAACGGCGTAGTTGCGTTTCATGAAGGGTGCGCTCTACCTTGGATTGCGTCACTTAGCGCTGTCGCTTCGATGCGCTAAGTGGCTCCCGTCCGCCTGCCGTAGACCTTGGAGGTCCCATGTCCGGGCGTACACACACCAAGAGATTCCGCATCCTCAACCACTCCGTCCCCGCCGCCAGACAGCACGTCGAATCCCTCCTCACGGAGTGGAAACTCGACGCGCTCATCGAGACCGCCGCCCTCATCACCAGCGAGTTCACGACCAACGTCGTCCAACACGCCCGAGGCGCCGGAGAGTTCTTCGAACTCGGGGTACGTCGGCGGGACGGCGTGCTGGTGGTCGAGGTGTCCGACTCGTTCCAGTGGCGGATGCCCGCGCTGTGCAGACCCGCCGCCGAAGACCTGGGCGGCCGGGGTCTGTTGCTCGTGGACGCGCTCGCCGATACGTGGGGCGTCCGGCCCCGGGATCCCGGGAAAACCGTCTGGGCTCAGCTGCGGATCCGGCGGGAGGCGTCGCCGTTATGCCGTACGTAGGCGATGCGGGGAACGCGGAGCGCGCAGATCCGCTTCTCCTGTACCGCTGCGATGTGTGCCGCTGCCACGTCGTGGCGTCCACCCTGCGGGCCCGGTTCTCCCGGGGCGTTACGCAACTCGTCTGCGTGGACGTCGTCGCGTGTTACGGGCGGACCGGGGACCGGTTCCGGGCCCGGACTCATCCCCGGTGGGAGGCGTACGGAGGCGACGCCTCCCCCGAACCCGGGCCGCGTACGGCCTCGTAGGCCCGTAGGTCTAGGCCAGCGCCCCCAGCGCCGCCAGTGCCGCGCGGACCTGGCCCAGCGGGTCGTCGCCGACCGGGCGCAGGACCACCGTCGCGGCGCCCGCCTCCCACAGGCCGCGGATCCGCCCGGCCGCCGTGGCCGCCTCGCCCGCCGCGAGGAAGACGTCCTCCGGCGCGACGTCGAGCCACTGCGTGTACTCCGCCACCACCGGCGCGGTGGCCGTGGCGACGCGGGCCGGGTCGTCGTCCACGTACAGGTGGGTGAAGATGATGAGTTCGTGCGCGGCCGGGCCGTCCGGGGACGCGGCGGCACGGCCCTTGGCGATGGCGTCGAGCGCGGCCTCGACGGCGCGCGGGCCCTGGCCCTCGGCCATGACCGTACCGTCGGCCGCCCGGCCGGAGAGTTCCAGCGAGCGTGGGCGTACGACACCGGCCACGACGGGCGGTGCCACGGCCGGGGGGTGCACCAGGGTGACGCCGTCGATGTGTACGGCCCGGCCGGTCACGCTCGTGGTCGCGCCCGTCAGCAGACCGCGTACCGCCGTGATCGTCTCCTCCAGCAGCGCCAGCTTCGTCGGGGACGCGGCACCGACCTGGGCCATCCACTCCGCCGCGCCGTGCCCGACGCCCGCGACGAGCCGCCCGGGGAACACCCGGGCCAGGGTGGAGAGTTCCATGGCGAGCAGCGCGGCGTTACGCAGGGGCGCCGGTGCGATGCCGATTCCCACCCGCAGCCGCTCGGTCGCGGCGAGCGCCAGCGTGGCCGAGGCGACGGAGCCCGCCCAGGCGAGGTCCTCCACCACCCACAGGTCGTCCACCCGCGGGCCGCCTTCGGCTCCGAGCTTCTCCAACTCGGCCGCGAAAGAGGAGAGTTCCTCCGGGCGCTGGTCCCTGTCGAACATCACACCGATACGGCGCGCACGGACGGCGGGGGCGCTGGTGTCTGACGAGGCATTGATCATTCCCCGACCCTAATGAGTCGCGGTACGTCCCGACCAGACCTCGGCAGCCCCACCATCAGCCCGTGCCCATCAGCCCGTGCCCGTCACCTGACCCCGTGCCCGTCACCTGACCCCGCGCCCGTCACCCGAACCTGTGCCCGTGGCCCGCGACTCGGCGAGTCGCGGGCCACGGGCACAGGCGGGCGGGCAGGCGGGCACAGGCAGGGGAGTACCGGCGGGCAGGTACCCGCCGGGAGCGGCGGGCTCGCTCACTCCTCCAGCGTCAGCCCCTTGCGCAGCTTGTTCAGCGTGCGCGAGAGGAGACGGGAGACGTGCATCTGCGAGATGTTCAGCTCCTCGCCGATCTCCGACTGCGTCATGTTGGCGACGAACCGCAGGGAGAGGATCTTGCGGTCCCGCGACGGCAGGCTCGCGATCAGCGGCTTGAGGGACTCGATGTACTCGATGCCCTCGATGCCGTGGTCCTCGTACCCGATCCGGTCCGCGAGCGCTCCCTCGCTGTCGTCGTCCTCGGGCTGGGCGTCCAGGGAGCTGGCGGTGTAGGCGTTGCTGGCCGTCATCCCCTCGACGACCTCCTCGTTGGTGAGGCCGAGGCGGGCCGCGAGTTCGGCGACGGTCGGGGCGCGGTCCAGCTGCTGCGCCAGTTCGTCGCCCGCCTTGGCCAGGTCGAGGCGGAGTTCCTGGAGCCTGCGCGGGACGCGTACCGACCACGACGTGTCGCGGAAGAAACGCTTGATCTCGCCGACGATGGTCGGCATCGCGAAGGTGGGGAACTCGACGCCGCGGCTCAGCTCGAAGCGGTCGATGGCCTTGATCAGCCCGATCGTGCCGACCTGGACGATGTCCTCCATCGGTTCGCTGCGGGAGCGGAACCGGGAGGCCGCGAACTTCACCAGCGCGAGGTTCAGCTCGACCAGGGTGTTACGGACGTAGGAGTGCTCGTGCGTGCCCTCTTCGAGGGCTTCGAGACGGGCGAAGAGAGTCTTCGACAGAGACCGCGCATCCACCGCGCCCACTTCGTCGAAGGGCGGGATCTCGGGCAGGTCCGTCAGGCCGTCGGCCCGGTTCGCGATGCCCAGGCCCTTTGCGCCGGCCGACGGGAGTGTGACGTCGGTCTCGGAAGGTGCGGGCGGAGTTGCCGACGGCGCGTGCGGGGTACGCGTTTCGTCGAGCCGGGGTGACATGGTCTCCTCCATACGTTCTCGGCATATGGCTGCCGATGCCAGTACGTGTTGCTACGGTGTGCGGCGCCTCCGAAGCCGGTCGAGGTCGAATGTGTCCTACAAGCCCTACCCGGTAGGTGCGGACAGTTGCAAGTGTTAATTGTGCGTTATGCCTGGATTGTGGGGGACTTTGAGTACCGGCCGGCGGCTGGAAGGCGTAATGTTCGACGGACGTCATCGAGTTGTGATGACGATGAGACAGGCACCATCTGACGACGGCGTACGACACGGCGATAGAGGGACGGCATGGACCGCCAGACGGTCGGCAGCGCGAACCGGGGCCGCCTCCAGGTCGCGGTTCGGACCGAGGGCCGGAGCGAGGTAGTGACGGCGGCCGGTGAGCTGGATCACCACACGGCCGAACTGTTGCGCACTCCTCTGGACGATGCGCTCGAACAGGGCCGGGCACGCCTGGTGATCGACTGCTCGCGGCTGGAGTTCTGCGACTCCACCGGACTCAACGTGCTGCTCGGCGCCCGGCTGAAAGCGGACGCCGCCGGTGGTGGCGTCCACTTGGCGGGCATGCTCCCCGTGGTCGCGAGGGTCTTCGAGATCACCGGGGCGGACGCGGTCTTCACCCTCCACGACTCGCTGGAAGACGCCCTCGCCGACTGATCCGATCCGAACCGAACCCATCCGAACCGATCCGACTTCGATGATCCGATCCTGATGACGCGAATGCCGGCCGGGCCCCCCGGTCGGTACTCCGGCCGGACCTCGTCACCCCCCTCGTCGAATCGTCCGGTCGAAACCCCTGGTCAAACCCCTGTCGGGACCCTGACAGGATCTTCGGTGAGAACCCGGCCGGACGCTTTTCACCCGGCCCCGCAGTCCCTCGTGTCGTGTGCGTCACGCTTTCCGTATCGGTGAAGTGGGTGTTGTCACGATTCGGAGGGGCAGAAGACCCCGGGCAGGCCACTCGGGGACCATGGACCCTGAACCCGCACGCTCTGTATTGATGGAACTCACACATGGGTGAATTCGGTGAGGTGAAGCGCTGATGAGCACCACCCGGCAGCCTCCGCCGGGCGACCTCGGCCCCGAGCCGGACGAGGCGGGCCCCTACCCGGCGACGTCCGACGCACGGGTACGGACGCTCGTGCTGTCCGGCGCCAGCGGCGTCGTCCCGCTCGCACGCGACTTCACCCGTCAGGCGCTCTACGACTGGGGCTGGCTCCCGGCCGCGACCGCCGACCGGCGGGCCGCGGCGGAGGACGTCCTGCTGGTCGTCTCCGAGTTGGTCACCAACGCCTGCCTGCACGCGGACGGCCCCGAAGGGCTGCGCGTCTCGTACGGCACGAAGGCGCTGCGCCTGGAGGTCACCGACCGGGGTACGGGACAGCCCGCGCCCCGCACCCCGCACCGCGCGGGCCGTCCCGGCGGCCACGGCATGTTCATCGTCCAGCGGCTGTGCCTCGACTGGGGCGTGGTGAGGAACCCGGACGCGACCGGCAAGACCGTCTGGGCGGAGCTGGCGGCGCCCGCCTGAGCCCGCCCGCCTGCCCAGGGCGGTCCCCACCGCGCGATAGGGCCGCCGCACCGGAGAGGTGCGGCGGCCCTATCGCACGGGCGGTGCGCGCCCACCCCGGCGGTGCGCGCCCACCCCGGCGGTACGCGCCCAGCCCGGCCCGGCGGGCGGTACGCGCCCGCCGCGCTCAGTGGATGTCGCCCATCAGCGCCCTGACCTGCTTCCGGTACATGTACACCGCGACCCCCGCCAGCGTCGCCAGGAGCGCCTCCAGCGCCACCACGCCCGACCTGCTCAGGTCGACCCCGGCGATCGAGAGCAGGCTCGTGACCGAGTCGCCCGCCGTGACCGCGAGGAACCAGACGCCCATCATCTGGCTCGCGTACTTGGCCGGCGCCATCTTCGTGGTCACCGACAGCCCCACCGGCGAGATGCACAGCTCCCCGACGGTCTGGATCAGATAGATCCCCACCAGCCACAACGGGCTCACCAGCGCGCCGCCGGACGCCATCAGCAGCGGCATCAGGAAGAAGAAGAACGAGACGCCGACCAGGACCAGCCCGGCCGCGAACTTCACCACCGTCGTCGGTTCGTGGCCCTTCCGGTTCAGCCACAGCCACAGCCAGGCCATCACCGGGGCCAGCGCCATGATGAACACCGGGTTCAGCGACTGGTACCAGGACGTCGGGAAGCCGATCCCGAACAGCTCGGTCGACGCCTTCGTCGTACCGAACGCCTGGATCGTGGAGCCGCCCTGGTCGTAGATCATCCAGAAGACGGCGGCGGCGACGAAGAACCAGATGTACCCGGACATCTTGGTCTGCTCGGCCGCCGAGAGGTCCTTGTCGCGCTTGATCCGGATCAGCACACCCGCCGGGATGACGACCCCGGCCAGGGTGAGCGGAATCATCGCCCAGTTGAGGGTGAAGTGACCGCTCAGCCCGACGACCCCGTAGAAGACGGCGGCGATCAGCAGCCAGGTCATGCCCTTGCGCAGCCAGGAGACCCGCTCCTCGCGGGAGAGCGGCGTGGGGACGCGGCTGCTCGCCGGGTTCAGGTGGCGCGTGCCGACCAGGAAGGTGACCAGGCCGATCCCCATCCCGACCGCCGCGAGGGCGAAGCCGAGGTGCCAGCTGTACTTCTCGCCGACCGTGCCGATGACCAGCGGCGCGAAGAAGGCACCGATGTTGATGCCCATGTAGAAGATGGTGAAGCCGCCGTCCCGGCGCGGGTCGTCGGGACCGTCGTAGAGCTGCCCGACCATCGTGGAGATGTTGGCCTTGAGCAGCCCGGAGCCGAGCGCCACCAGCGCCAGACCGGCGAAGAAGGTGCCCGTGCCCGGCAGGGCCAGCGTCAGATGGCCCGCCATGATCGTGCAGGCCGCGATCGCGACCGTCTTGCGCGGCCCCCACACCCGGTCGCCCAGCCAGCCGCCCGGCATGGCCAGCAGATAGACCATCGAGAGGTAGATGGAGTAGATGGCCGTGGTGGTGGCCAGGTCCATCCCCAGCCCGCCGCCCTGAAGCCCCTTCGAGGCGTCGGGGCCGCCGGAGATCAGGTAGATGGTGAGCAGGGCCCTCATGCCGTAGAAGCTGAAGCGCTCCCACATCTCGGTCAAGAAGAGGGTGGCCAGTCCTCGGGGGTGGCCGAAGAAGGTCTTCTCGGGTCCTGCGGGGGCGCTGGGCGAGTCCTTCGTCAGGCTGGACGCCATCGATCGATCCTTGCGCTGGGGACGAGACCACATGAAAGAGACCTTCGGCGCTCGACAGGCCAAAGGTCGCAAAGGTCTACGAGTGGGGGGTTGAGCGGTACGAGTGGTGCAAGTGGGGGTTAGTGGTACTTAAAGGTGCCTCGACACCATACGGCACGACGGAGTGCTCCATGAAAGGACCGGCGGAGCGGGGAGACATGGATCACAGGTGACGGCGGGGCGGGCGCCGGGATTCGAAGGAGGATCATCGGATCGCCACACCGACGCGTAGGCGCTCCATAGCCGTACCGCCGCCGAGCCGAGGCCACGCCACGGGGCGGCCCGCGGCCCGGCCTCGGCCGATGCGCAGGCGCACGAGGGGCTCCCGCGGGCACCCGCGCGAGCACTGCCCGAGCGCCGCCCCATGCGGTCTACCATCACCTCATGACCCGTGTACTGCTCGCCGAGGACGACGCTTCCATCTCGGAGCCGCTGGCCCGCGCCCTGCGACGGGAGGGTTACGAGGTCGAGGTCCGCGAAGACGGCCCGACCGCGCTGGACGCTGGACTCCAGGGCGGTATCGACCTGGTGGTCCTCGACCTGGGGCTGCCCGGCATGGACGGCCTCGAAGTCGCGCGCCGACTGCGCGCCGAGGGCCACGCCATCCCGATCCTGGTGCTCACCGCCCGCGCCGACGAGGTCGACACCGTCGTCGGGCTCGACGCCGGTGCCGACGACTACGTGACCAAGCCGTTCCGGCTCGCCGAGCTGCTGGCGCGGGTACGGGCCCTGCTGCGGCGCGGCGCCGCGGACACCGGCCCCGCCCCCGCCACGCACGGCGTACGGATCGACGTCGAGTCGCACCGCGCCTGGATGGGCGACGAGGAGCTTCAGCTCACCGCCAAGGAGTTCGACCTGCTGCGCGTGCTGGTACGGGACGCAGGCCGGGTCGTCACCCGCGACCAGCTGATGCGCGAGGTCTGGGACACCACCTGGTGGTCCTCGACCAAGACCCTCGACATGCACATCTCCTGGCTGCGCAAGAAGCTCGGTGACGACGCGGCCAACCCGCGCTACATCGCGACGGTGCGGGGCGTCGGCTTCCGGTTCGAGAAGAGCTAGAGACCCTGCGCCCGGCCCCGCGCCCGGTCCGGCGCCCGATCGAGTGCCCGGCCCTGCGCCCGGCCCTGCGCCCGGTCCGGTGCCCGATCCAGCGCCTGATCGAGTGCCCGGCCCCGCGCCCGGTCCAGCGCCTGATCGAGCGCCCGATCCAGCGCCCGAAGAGCCACCTGGGGAGCGCGCCGTGCGCCGTCGCCTGATCAGCTCCACCCTCGCCGTGGTGCTCATCGTCATCGCCGTCTTCGGCGTGTCCCTCGTCATCGTCGAGACCCGCACGATCAGCGCCAGCGCCCAGGAGAGCGTGGACTCCGAGGCGCTGCGCCTGGTCAGCATCGTCGACAGCCGGCTCCTCGGCGGCGACCGTGTCAACGCCAAGGTGCTCTCCGAGCAGGTCGCCAAGAAGCGGTACGCGCGGATCGAGATCCCCGGCCGCGACACCGTGGAGATCGGCGAACGCCCCACCGGCAGCGTCCTGCGGGGCCGGGCCACGGGCGAGGAGGGCGAGACCGTCACCGTCGAGGAGACGCGCTCCTCCGTCACCCGCGAGGTCGGCCGCACCCTGCTGATCATCGGCGCGGTCGCGCTGCTCGCCGTCATCGCCGCCGCGCTGCTGGCCGTACGGCAGGCCAACCGGCTCGCCTCGCCGCTCACCGACCTCGCGGAGACCGCCGAGCGCCTCGGCTCGGGCGATCCACGCCCCCGCCACCGCCGCTACGCCGTCCCCGAGCTGGACCGGGTCGCCGACGTGCTCGACTCCAGCGCCGAGCGGATCGCCCGGATGCTCACCGCCGAGCGGCGGCTCGCGGCGGACGCCTCGCATCAGCTGCGCACCCCGCTCACCGCGCTGTCCATGCGGCTGGAGGAGATCTCCGTGACCGACGACCTGGACACGGTCAAGGAGGAGGCGCAGATCGCGCTCACCCAGGTGGAGCGGTTGACCGACGTGGTCGAGCGGCTGCTCACCAACGCCCGCGACCCGCGCACCGGCTCCGCCGTCGCCTTCGACCTGGACGAGGTCGTCAAGCAGCAGATCGAGGAGTGGCGGCCCGCCTACCGCAGCGCCGGGCGCGCCATCGTCTGCTCGGGACGGCCCGGCATGCGCGCCGTCGCCACCCCCGGCGCCGTCGCCCAGGTGCTCGCGGCGCTGATCGAGAACTCGCTGATGCACGGCGGCGGCACGGTCGCCCTGCGCACCCGGGTCACCGGCAACCAGGCCGTCATCGAGGTGACCGACGAGGGTCCGGGCGTACCGGCGGACCTCGGGGCGCGGATCTTCGAACGTACGATCAGCGGCCGCAACTCCACCGGCATCGGCCTCGCCGTGGCGCGCGACCTGGCGGAGGCGGACGGCGGGCGGCTCGAACTGCTCCAGCAGCAGCCGCCGGTCTTCGCGCTGTTCCTCAGCCGGGAGGCCAGGACCCGCAGGTCGTCGGAGGACGCGCAGCGCCCGGTCCGGTGACGCCCGCGAGACGGGCGGGCGCCGCCGTCAGCGCGCCCGTACCGGCTCGGTCCGTTCCTCGCCGTCCCGTTCCTCCCCTTCCTCGCCGTCCGCGACGGGCTCCGCCCGGAACACCCAGGTCCGGTACGACCAGAAGCGGAACAGCGTCGCGATACCGATGCCGATGAACTTGAAGACGTTGCTCTGGAGCGGGGAATCCCAGCCGAACCCGTACGTCGCGGTGTACAGAATGCCGTTCTCGACGACCAGACCGGCCGCGCTGAACAGCAGAAACAGCGTCAGCTCCCGGGTGCGCCCGCCCTTGTCGCGGTCCCGGTAGGTGAAGTAGCGGAAGCCCACGTAGTTGAAGGCGATCGCGACGACGGTGGCCAGGACGCTCGCCCGCACCACGGGCAGCGAGGTGGTGTGCCGTACGAGGTTGAAGACGAGGAGGTTGACCAGCAGCCCCGCGCCGCCCACCGCGCCGAACTTGACCGCCTCGCGGACGAGCCGGTCCAGTCGCACACGGAGTGCGCTGCGTTCGCTCATATGTCCGTTCAGCCCCAGTCCGTTCGGCGGTTCGCTCGATCCCGCAGTATCGAACCATGCTAACCAGCGCCTTCCGCACCCGCCTGGGCGACCGTACGTCACCCTCGGTGACGGTCGGTGGCGGTGCCGGGCGCCGCGGGGCCGTCCGCGCGGACGCGGGGCCCTCCGCCGACGCGCGGGCCGACGCGGCAGCCGACGGGAGACCCGGGGCCGCACCGGGTCCGGATACCCTGGGTGCGTGACATTTCCGGTAGTCGGCATGGTCGGCGGGGGTCAGCTCGCCCGTATGACCCACGAGGCGGGCATCCCCCTCGGCCTCAGGTTCAAGCTCCTCAGCGACACCCCGCAGGACTCGGCGGCCCAGGTGGTGAGCGAGGTCGTCATCGGCGACTATCGCGACCTGGACACGCTGCGTGACTTCGCGCGGGGTTGCGATGTGATCACGTTCGACCATGAACATGTCCCGATCGAGCATTTGCGCGCGCTGGAGGCCGACGGTATCCCCGTCAGGCCCGGCCCCGACGCGCTCAGGCACGCCCAGGACAAGGGCGTGATGCGCGCCCGGCTCACCGAGCTGGGCGCGCCCTGCCCGCGTCACCGCATCGTGACCGACCCCGCCGACGCCGTGGCCTTCGCCGCCGAGGTGGGCGGCTTCCCCGTCGTCCTCAAGACAGTGCGCGGCGGCTACGACGGCAAGGGCGTGTGGGTCGTACGGTCCGAGGCCGAGGCCGGGCCGCCCTTCCGCGCCGGGGTGCCCGTCCTGGCCGAGGAGAAGGTCGACTTCGTACGGGAGCTGGCGGCGAACATAGTCCGCTCGCCGCACGGCCAGGCCGTGGCCTACCCCGTGGTCGAGTCCCAGCAGGTCGACGGCGTCTGCGACACCGTCATCGCGCCCGCGCCCGCTCTCTCCGAGGAACTGTCGGGCGAGGCGCAGCGGCTCGCGCTGCGGATCGCCTCCGAACTCGGCGTCGTCGGCCATCTCGCGGTGGAACTCTTCGAGACCCGCGACGGACGCGTGCTCGTCAACGAACTGGCCATGCGCCCCCACAACTCCGGGCACTGGACCCAGGACGGCGCGATCACCTCCCAGTTCGCCAACCACGTACGGGCCGTACTCGACCTGCCGCTCGGCGACCCGCGCCCGCGCGCGCCCTGGACGGTCATGTGCAACGTCCTGGGCGGCGACTACCCGGACATGTACCCGGCCTATCTGCACTGCATGGCCAGGGACCCGCGGCTGAAGATCCACATGTACGGCAAGGACGTGAAGCCCGGCCGCAAGGTGGGCCACGTCAACACCTACGGCGACGACCTGGACGACGTGCTGGAGCGCGCCCGCCACGCCGCCGGCTACCTGCGAGGAACGATCACCGAATGATTCCCCCCCTGGTCGGCGTCGTGATGGGCTCGGACTCCGACTGGCCCGTCATGGAGGCCGCGGCGAAGGCCCTGCACGAGTTCGAGATCCCCTACGAGGTCGATGTCGTCTCCGCGCACCGGATGCCGCGCGAGATGATCTCCTACGGCGAGCACGCGGCCGACCGCGGCCTCAAGGCGATCATCGCGGGCGCCGGCGGCGCGGCGCATCTGCCGGGCATGCTGGCGTCGGTGACACCGCTGCCGGTCATCGGTGTCCCCGTACCCCTGAAGTACCTGGACGGCATGGACTCCCTGCTCTCCATCGTGCAGATGCCCGCCGGGGTGCCGGTCGCCACGGTCTCCGTCGGCGGCGCGCGCAACGCGGGGCTGCTGGCCGCCCGGATCCTCGCGGCCCACGACCCCGAGCTGCGCGGCCGGATGCGGGAGTTCCAGCGCGACCTGAACGAGCAGGCGTCGGAGAAGGGCAAGCGACTGCGCGCCAAGGTCGAGGGCTCCGACCACTTCGGATTCGGCAAGTGACGGCGCCCGTGCCCGCCGACGGCTCGCTCGGCTTCCTCGACCGGGCCCGCGCCCTGCTCACCGAGTTCCCCGTCGTCGACGGCCACAACGACCTGCCGTGGGCGCTGCGCGAGCACGTCCGTTACGACCTGGACCGGCTCGACATCGCCGACGACACCTCGGCGCAGCTCCACACCGACCTGCCGAGGCTGCGGCGCGGCGGGGTCGGCGGCCAGTTCTGGTCCGTGTACGTACGGTCCGACATGGCAGGGGACGACGCGGTCAGCGCGACGCTGGAGCAGATCGACGTCGTCGGCCGGCTCCTCGCCCGCTACCCCGACGACCTGGCCCGCGCGCTGACGGCGGACGACATGGAGGCGGCGCGCCGCCAGGGCAGGATCGCCTCCCTGATGGGCGCCGAGGGCGGCCACTCCATCAACAACTCCCTCGCCACCCTGCGCGCCCTGTACACCCTGGGCGTCCGCTACATGACGCTCACGCACAACGACAATCTGCGCTGGGCGGACTCGGCGACCGACGAGCCGGGCGTGGGCGGGCTCTCCGCCTTCGGCCGCGAGGTCGTCCGGGAGATGAACCGCGTCGGCATGCTGGTCGACCTCTCCCATGTCGCCGCCACGACCATGCGGGACGCGCTCGCCGTGACCGAGGCGCCGGTGATCTTCTCCCACTCGTCGGCGCGCGCGGTCTGCGACCATCCGCGCAATGTCCCGGACGACGTGCTGGAGCTGCTGCCCGCGAACGGCGGCGTCGCGATGGTCACCTTCGTACCGAAGTTCATCCTGCCCGAGGCCGTGGAGTGGACGCGGCGCGCGGACGAGAACATGAACGCCCACGGGCTGCACCACCTCGCCACCACGCCCGAGGCGATGAAGGTCCACGAGACCTTCGAGGCGGCGCACCCGCGCCCGGTGGCCACGGTCGCGACGGTCGCCGACCACCTCGACCACATGCGCGAGGCGGCGGGCGTCGACCACATCGGCATCGGCGGCGACTTCGACGGCACGCCGTTCACGCCGGAGGGCCTGGAGGACGTGGCGGGCTATCCGAACCTGATCGCGGAGCTGCTGGCCCGGAACTGGTCGACGCCGGACATCTCCAAGCTGACCTGGCAGAACGCGGTACGGGTGCTGCGCGCGGCGGAGGACGCCTCGCGGGCGCTGAAGCCCACGCGGGCGCCGTCGCAGGCGACGATCGAGGACCTGGACGGCTGAGGGCGGCGGGCGGTAGGGCGCTGCGGGCGGTACGGGCGCGGAAGGCGCCGGTACCGCCCGCAGTTGTATCCCGCCGGTAGGCCGGTATCCGCCGGTAGCCGTATCCCGCCCGCAGCCGGTATCCCGCCCGCAGCCGCCGTATCTCCCGCGGCCCCCGTACGCCCGTACGCCCGTACGCCGTACGCCCGAACGCACCGTCCGCCGCGACCCGCCGGGCCGGGCGTGGCACGGTGGCGGTACTGCCGTCGCCGACCCCGGAGCGCCCGTCATGGCAGATCTGCGAGACGACCCGTACGCCCGGTACGCCGCGCCACCTGCGGCGGTCGGCGCGGCCCCACCGTCCCGCGACGCACCGGCCGAGGACGCCGGGAGCGCCGAAACGGTGGTGACGGCCGGGACCGGCGGGAGCACGGAGGTGGTCGGGACGGCGGAGCGCGTCCGGCTGCTGCTCGCCGAACACCCCGTCCTCGACGGCCACAACACCCTCGGCCGCCTGCTCGGGCACACGCCCCCGCACGACCTGGAATTCGGCGAGAGCGCCCTCGACACCGACCTCCCCCGGCTGCGCGCGGGCGGCGTCGGCGCGCAGTTCTGGTCGCTGCGCGTCCCGGCGCACGAGGCCGGGCACCAGCGCGCCATCAGCGCCACGCTGGAGCTGATCGACCGGGTCCGGGCCATGATCGACGGCTGTCCTGAAGGGTTCAGACCGGCGCTCGCCCCGGGCGATCTGACCGACGCCCGTAACCGCGGGCGCGTCGCCTCGCTGCTCGGGCCGGTCGCCGGGCACGCGCTCGGGGACTCGCTGAGCGTCCTGCGCGCGTACCACGCCCTCGGCGTCCGGGCCGTCACGCTCGCCGGAGCCCGCTGGGCGGACCGGGACGGGGCGTTGAGCCGGTTCGGCCAGGAGGTCGTCCGGGAGATGAACCGCCTCGGGGTCGTGGTCGACCTCTCGGGTACCCGGGAGGAGGCGATGCGCGGGGCGTTCACCGTGGCGAAGGCGCCCGTCCTGTTCTCCCACTCGGCCGCCCGCGCGCTCACCGACCACCCGGCCAACGTCTCGGACGCCGGTCTCGCGCTCCTCGGCCACCACCACGGCGTCTGCATGGTGAGCCTCGCCCCGGACCAGACCGCCCGCGCCGGCCGCCCGCCGACCCTGCGGGACGTCGCCGACCACCTCGACCACGTACGCGAGGTGGCGGGCCCGCGGTGCGTCGGGCTGTCCGGCGGGTACGGCGCGACGGCGGACACGCCGCGCGTCCGGGGCCTCGAAGACGCCTCCTGCTACCCGCTGCTGCTCGCCGAACTCCTCGAACGGGGCTGGACGGACGCCGACATCGCCGGGCTGACCTGGGGCAACGCGGCCCGCGTGGTACGCGATACGGAGTTCGCCGCCCGCACCGCCCAGCAGCGGCGCGGGCCGTCGACCGCGACGGTCGAGGAGCTGGACGGCGATCAGGCGGCGCGGCAGAGGCAGAACGGATGGCCCGAGGGGTCCGCGTAGACCCGAAAACTCCGTTCCCGGTCCGACGCCTCCAGCACGGTCGCGCCGAGCGCGAGCACCTCTTTCTCCGCCGCGTCCAGGTCGGGGACGGTCAGGTCCAGATGGAACTGCTGCGGGCCGTCGGGCGCGGGCCACGACGGCGGTACGAAGCCGGGCGCTGCCTGGAAGGCGAGCGGCGCCCCGGGGACGCCGGTCAGGTCGACCCAGGAGCCGCTGCTGTCGCTGTGCGCGGTCGCCTCGCCGCCGAGCACGGCGGCGTAGAAACCGGCGAGGGCCAGGGGGTCGGGGCAGTCCAGGACGATGCTTTCGAGCGTGGCGATGGCCATGGGGACTCCTGGGTCTCGGGCGGTCGTTACCGATGAATTGCTTCAACTGGTAACAGTGTGGGTGACCGCATCGCGGCAGGCAAGAGGTAACGGGCAGGAGGTACCGTCGAGCCATGACGAACAGGCCGCCCGCCCCGGGAGGGCTGGCGCTGGTCCAGGCCCTGGTGAACACGTACGACGTCGAAGAGGGCATCGACACCCTCGACTCCGCGGACGGCCGCGCGGCCTTCGGCGTCGCGGAAGAGGACGTGCCCGCCGCCCGCGAACTCCGCGAGGCTCTGCGTGCCGCCTGTCTGGCGCACGCCGCCGCGATCCCGCGCACCGCACGGCTCCCGCGCGCCGGGGAGCCACCGGCCGCCGCCACGGGCCCGCTCCGGCCGTCGGCCGCCGGTCTCGACCGGCTGCTGGCGGGAGCCCCGCTGCGCGTGGCCGTCGACGCGACCGGCGCGGCCACCCTCCGCCCGGCCACGGCGCCGGACGGACTGACGTCCCGTATCGCGGAGGCGATCGCGGCCGGGCTGGCCGACGGCAGCTGGGAGCGGCTCAAGGCGTGCGAGGCGGAGGACTGCCAGTGGGTCTTCTACGACCGGAGCCCGGCGGGCCGTGGCCGCTGGTGCGCGATGTCGGTCTGCGGCGCCCGCGCGAAGATGCGCGCGTACCGGGCGCGGCTGACCGAGGACGGCTGAGGACGGCCGTGCCGACCGGCGTGAGGACAGGACGGGCCGGGCCGGACGGCGTGAGGACAGGACGGGCCGAGCCGGACGGCCGCGGACCGCGGAGCCGGACGGCCGCGGACGGGCCGAGCCGGTCAGCGGAGGACGGGAGGGGCCGGGCCGAACGGCTGAGGACGGGCCGAGCCGGACCGCCGCGGACCGCCGAGCCTCGCGGCCGTGCTCAGGCCCGCGGCCGTCCCATCGCCCGGTACGTCCAGCCCGCCGCGCGCCAGCGCTCCGGGTCCAGGGCGTTGCGGCCGTCGAGGATGAGTCGGCGGGACACCGCCTCGCCGAGGGTCGTCGGGTCCAGCTCCCGGAACTCCGACCACTCCGTCAGATGCAGGACGACATCCGCGCCGCGCACCGCGTCCAGGGCCGAGTCCGCGTAGCCGAGGGTCGGGAAGAGCCGCTTGGCGTTGGCCATGCCCTTCGGGTCGTAGACCGTGACCTGGCCGCCCTGGAGGTGTATCTGACCGGCGACGTTCAGCGCGGGGGAGTCCCGTACGTCGTCGGAGTCCGGCTTGAAGGTCGCGCCCAGCACGGCGACGCGCTTGCCGAGGAACGACGAGTCGGCGCCGACGGCCTCGCGCGCCAGCTCCACCATGTGGCCCCGGCGGCGCATGTTGATCGAGTCGACCTCGCGCAGGAACGTCAGCGCCTGGTCCGCGCCCAGCTCGCCCGCGCGCGCCATGAACGCCCTGATGTCCTTGGGCAGGCAGCCGCCGCCGAAGCCGATCCCGGCGCGCAGGAACTTCTTCCCGATGCGCTCGTCGTGGCCGAGCGCCTCCGCCAGCTTCACCACATCGCCGCCCGCCGCCTCGCAGACCTCCGCCATCGCGTTGATGAACGAGATCTTCGTGGCGAGGAAGGAGTTCGCGGACGTCTTGACCAGCTCGGCGGTCGGAAAGTCCGTCGACACGAAGGGCGAGCCCTCCGCGATCGGGGTGGCGTACACCTCGCGCAGCGTCCGCTCGGCGCGCTCCCCGCCCGCCCCGGCGCGCACGCCCACCACGAGCCGGTCCGGGTGCAGGGTGTCGTGCACGGCGAAGCCCTCGCGCAGGAACTCCGGGTTCCAGGCCAGCTCCACCTCGCCGCCCGCGGGGGCCAGCTCCGCGATCCGGGCGGCCAGCCGGTCCGCGCTGCCGACCGGCACGGTGGACTTGCCGACGACGAGCGCGGGCCGGCGCAGATGCCGGGCGAGGCTCTCGACCGCGGAGTCGACGTACGACATGTCGCAGGCGTACTCACCGTGCTTCTGCGGGGTGTTCACGCAGATGAAGTGCACGTCGCCGAAGTCCGCGGCCTCCGCCCAGTCCCTCGTGAAGCGCAGCCGCCCGCTCGATCCCTCGATCCCGGCGACGTGCTTGTGCAGCAGTTCCTCCAGGCCCGGTTCGTACATCGGCACCCGGCCGGCCGACAGCATCTCGATCTTCTCGGCGACCACATCGAGCCCGAGGACCTCGAAGCCCAGCTCGGCCATGGCCGCGGCGTGGGTGGCGCCGAGGTAGCCGGTGCCGATCACGGTGATCTTGAGGGCCATGTGCGTGCTCCAGGGTTACGGGGCAGGGGGCGTACGGACGGAACGGGTGCGGGCGAGTGCGCGCACTCGCGCCGGAGAGTGCGCGGGCCCGAGCATATCCGCGCGTCGGAAGGGCGTGGCAGGGGCACTTCTCCGGGTAACCGGGGCCTGTCGGCAACCTCACCTATCCCGACGGTGCCCGAGCCCTCTAAAATTGGGTTACTTAACGGTAGTTAGCATCCTTGGGGAGTGAAAGACCGTGGCCGGATCGGCTGATTTCGACCTGTACCGCCCGTCCGAAGAGCACGACATGCTGCGCGAGACCGTGCGCGCGCTCGCGGAGGCGAAGATCGCGCCGTTCGCGGCGGCCGTCGACGAAGAGGCCCGCTTCCCGCAGGAGGCCCTGGACGCGCTCGTCGCCTCCGACCTGCACGCCATCCACGTACCCGAGGGGTACGGCGGCGCGGGCGCGGACGCGCTCGCCACGGTCATCGTCATCGAGGAGGTCGCGCGGGTCTGCGCGTCGTCCTCGCTGATCCCGGCGGTGAACAAGCTGGGCTCGCTGCCGGTGATCCTGGCCGGTGACGAGAGCCTGAAGGCGAAGTACCTGGCGCCGCTGGCCAAGGGCGACGCGATGTTCTCGTACTGCCTCTCGGAGCCGGACGCGGGCTCCGACGCGGGCGGCATGAAGACCCGGGCGGTACGCGACGGCGACCACTACGTGCTCAACGGCGTGAAGCGCTGGATCACCAACGCGGGCGTCTCCGAGTACTACACGGTCATGGCCGTCACCGACCCCGACAAGCGCACCAAGGGCATCAGCGCCTTCGTGGTCGAGAAGTCGGACCCGGGCGTCTCCTTCGGCGCCCCGGAGAAGAAGCTCGGCATCAAGGGCTCCCCGACCCGCGAGGTCTATCTCGACAACGTCCGCATCCCCGCCGACCGGCTCATCGGCGAGGAGGGCACCGGCTTCGCCACCGCCATGAAGACCCTCGACCACACCCGCATCACCATCGCCGCCCAGGCGCTGGGCATCGCGCAGGGGGCCCTCGACTACGCGGCGGGCTACGTCAAGGAGCGCAAGCAGTTCGGCAAGCCGATCGCGGACTTCCAGGGCGTGCAGTTCATGCTCGCCGACATGGCCATGAAACTGGAGGCGGCCCGCCAGCTCACCTACTCCGCCGCCGCCCGCTCTGAGCGCGTCTCCGGCGGCAGCGCGAAGGAGGACCTGACCTTCTTCGGCGCGGCGGCCAAGTGTTTTGCCTCGGACGCGGCGATGGAGATCACCACGGACGCGGTCCAGCTGCTCGGCGGCTACGGGTACACGCGCGACTACCCGGTGGAGCGGATGATGCGCGACGCGAAGATCACGCAAATCTACGAGGGCACCAACCAGGTCCAGCGCATCGTCATGGCGCGCAACCTGCCGTAGCCCCCGTCGAGGCCGCGGAGGAGCCCCCTTCGGAAGCGCCGAGGAGCCCCTTCAAGAGCGCCGAGGAACCCCATCAGGAGTACCGAGGAGTCCCGGCCCGGGGGCGGGGGCTCCTCGGCCGCTTTCATGCCAGCGGGCTTTGTGGTCGGCGGACTTGTCCTCGCCGTGGGGGAACGTGCGTCGTTCGCCTGCTCCTTGCCGCCTAGGACAGCCGACCGTGCCCGGTCCATCGCGCAGGCGCCCCCGTATACCTCTGCTATCCGCCAGATATCTGGCAGTGGGAGTCATACGAGAGGATCATCGGTGACAGGGCGCCGCCCGGGGGAGCGTGGGTGCGGGCGGGCTCCTCGGCTGCGCCCTGCGTCTGCTCTCCGGGGCGGCCCGAGACTCCGAGACTCCGAGGAGAGCGGACGGGAGACGGACATGACTGCCCCAGCAGACTTCAACGCAAGCGTCATCGAGGAGTTCCGCGCGAACCACGGCCAGGTCGGCGGTGGTTTCGCCGGGGCGCCGCTGCTTCTGCTGCACACCCTCGGTGCCCGCTCCGGGGCGCCGCGTATCAACCCGATGATGTACATGGCCGATGAGGGCCGTTACCTGGTCTTCGCCTCCAAGGCGGGGTCCGACCGCAATCCGGACTGGTATCACAACCTGCTCGCCCACCCCGACGCGCGGATCGAGGTCGGCGACGAGACGCGGAGCGTACGCGCCGTCGAGCTGCGCGGCGCGGAGCGCGACAGCGCGTTCGCGGAGCAGGCGCGGCGCTATCCCGGATTCGCCGGCTACCAGCGCAAGACCGAGCGGATCATCCCTGTCGTCGCGCTCGTCCCCGCGGACGGGGACGCCGCGTCCGACAGCCGCTCGGGACGGACTCCGTCGTGACCATGCCCTATCTCGCACAGCCCGATCAGCAGCAGAAGCTCGAATGGCTGGACGGCGGGCAGCTCGCCGTGCTGCTGGACAGCGCGGCCACCGACGGACAGCTGACCGTCGGACGGTTCACCGTCAGCAAGGGCGAGGCGCCGCCGTACCACCTGCACACCCGTGAGGACGAGGTCTTCATGCTGCTGAAAGGCAGCGCGCTGCTGTGGTGCGACGACGAGGAGAGGGAGCTGTCGGAGGGCGGCATCGTCTTCCTGCCCAAGAACGTCCCGCACGGGTACCGGATCACCTCCGACACCGCCGACCTGCTGATGATGTGCACACCGGCCGGTATCGAGGGCATGTTCCGCCACGCGGGCCGGGACAAGGCGACGCCGCGCCCCGACGGGTTCGGGATATCGATGGACCGCATGGCGGAGGCCGCCGACCTGTACGGCCAGATCATCGTCGGCCCGCCGCGCTGACGCCCGCCCGCGCCGCCGCCCGCCCGCCCGCGCTCCGCGGTCACCGTCGACCTCACCGAGGACCCCGGTCGCCGCCAGCCTTCAC
>NZ_QQNA01000005.1 GCF_003346515.1 Streptomyces corynorhini | reverse complement strand
CCGCCTCCACCGACCCGGCCGCCCTCGCCGCCCCGGCCGGGAGCCGGGTGCGTACCGAGGTGGCGCGTGCCGAGGAAGCCGGGCGCACGGCCGTCGTGGTCCTCGTCGACGGCGCTCCGGTCGCCGTGCTCGCCCTGGCCGACCGGCTGCGTGCCGGGGCCGTCGGCGCCGTCACCGCGCTCGGCCGGCTCACCGGCACCGCCCCCACACTGCTGACCGGCGACAACGAGCGGGCCGCCGGTCGGATCGCCGAGGAGACCGGGATCGTCGACGTCCGCGCGGGACTGCTGCCCGAGGACAAGGCCGCCGCCGTACGCGCGTGGGAGGCGGCGGGCTACCGGACGCTGGTGGTGGGCGACGGCGTCAACGACGCCCCCGCACTCGCCGCCGCGCACAGCGGCATCGCCCTCGGCCGGGTCGGCAGCGACCTGGCACTGGAGACGGCCGACGCGGTCGTCGTGCGCGACGAACTGGCCACGGTCCCGGCCGTCGTCGCCCTCTCCCGCCGCGCCCGCCGCCTCGTGGTGCAGAACCTCGTCATCGCCTCGCTCTGCATCGGCGCGCTGGTCGTCTGGGACCTGGCAGGTCAGCTGCCCCTCCCGCTCGGTGTCGCCGGTCACGAGGGCTCCACCGTCCTGGTCGGGCTCAACGGCCTGCGTCTGCTGCGCGACGCGGCCTGGCACCGCGCGGTGGCCGCCGGGCAGGGGCCGGTGCGTGGCGGCGGACAACCGTCCCGTGGTGAGACGTGGTGAGACGAGGGCGTGACGGGCCGTACGATCGACACGCTGTCCACCGCACCGTCTCAGGAGGCACGCGTCCATGACGCCGCCCGCAACCGCCACCGTCCTCATGAATCTGGACGAGCAACTCGCCCGCTCCGCCCCGGGGCAGCAAGGCGCCCTGTGGCGACTGGCGGAAGCGGGACGCGGGCTCGATGCCAACGTTGTCAGGCTCTCACCCGGCGGGGGAGTGGCCGAGCACAGCGACGACGTACTCGACGTGCTGTTGGTCGTCCTCGACGGCGACGGGTACCTCGGCACGTCGCGGGGCCGACAGCGGCTCACGCCGCACACGGTCGTCTGGCTGCCGAGGACCTCGTACCGTTCCCTGAGCGCGGGCGACAGCGGCCTCGTCTATCTGACCGCCCACCCGCGCCGCCCGGGGCTCTCGGTCTCCGGCGTGCGGCCCGCCGAGGGCGGCGAACCGCCCTGCGCGCGCGACCGGGTGTGCGAGGAGTGCGGGCGGCTCGCCCAGGAGAGCGACGCCAGGTTCTGCAGCCGGTGCGGCCACCGGCTGCCGCACCGGGACTGAGCCGCGCGGGACGAGTGGGACGCGCGGGACGGGCAGGACCCGCGCGCCGTGCGCGACGCGCTCTACGAGGCGTCCGCCGCCGCGTCCGGCACCCCGTCCAGTACGTCGATCGCGCCGCCGAGCCGGACCCGCGCCTGCCCGGTGGCGAGCGCGAACCGCCCCTGGGAGAAGTCCCGGGTGAGCGGGTTGACGCGGTACCTCTCCGCCGCCTTCGCCGCCCGGCGCACCGCCTTCGCCGCCCCTGTCAGCCGCTCGGCCGCCTCGCCGGGCTCCTCGCCTTCGGCCGTCAGCTCCGCCGCGTACCGCTCGATCGCCTCCGCGTGTGCCCCGAGGTCACCGGCCCGCTCGACGCCCTCGGGGCCGTCGACGACGCCGAGGGCGTCCTGGATCTCCCGCAGCCTGTCCCGCAACTCGGTGCTCATCCGGTCAGCTTACGGCCCGGTGCCGGGGCGGCGCCGGGCGCCGGGACGGCGACCGTACGACCGGCCGTCCGCACGGCGACCGTACGACCGGCCGTCCGCACGGCCCACCCGGGCGCGCGGCCCCGCCCGCGCCCTACGCCGAGTCGCGCACCACCAGCTCGGTGGGGAGCGTCACCGTGGAGGTCTCCTCCCCGCCGATCTGCGCCAGCAGCACCCGGACCATCTCCGCGCTGATCCGGTCCCACGGCTGACGGATCGTGGTCAGCGCCGGGCGGGTGTCCAGCGCCGCCGGGGAGTCGTCGAAGCCGCCCACCGCGACATCCTCCGGCACCCGGCGCCCCGCGTCCTTGAGCGCCGTGAGCACGCCCTGCGCCATCAGGTCGGACGCGACGAACACCGCGTCGAGATCCGGGGCGCGGCGCAGCAGCAGCTCGGCGCAGGAGGTGCCGCTCGCCCTGCTGTAGTCCCCGGAGACGACGAGCCGCTCGTCGGCCGCGAGCCCCGACTCGGCGAGGATCTCCCGGTAGCCCGCCAGCCGCTCGGTCCCCCCGGGGGTGTCCAGCGGACCGGTCACCGTCGCGATTCGGCGGCGGCCGGTCCGCACCAGGTGACGCACCATCTCCCGCGCGCCGTCCCGGTCGTCCGCCGAGACGTAACTGACCCTCGAACTCTGGCCGAGCGGCTTTCCGCAGGCCACCAACGGAACGCGCGCCGAACGCAGTTGCTCGGCGACCGGATCGCCGGAGTGGCTGGAGACCAGCAGTACGCCGTCCACGTGGCCCGAGGTGATGTACCGGGCGATCCGGCGCCGCTCGTCCTTCGTCCCCGCGATCATCAGCAGCAGCGGGATGTCGTGGGCGGCCAGCGCCTGGGTGCAACCGCGCAGCAGCACATTGAAGTTGGGGTCCTCGAAGAACCGCTCCTGCGGCTCGGTGAGCAGGAACGCCACCGAGTCCGACTTGCCGGTGATCAGGCTGCGCGCGTGCCGGTTGACCACGTAACCCGTTCTGCGGATCGCCGCGTTGACGGCCTCCTGCGCCGCCGGGCTCACATAGTGGCCGCCGTTGAGTACCCGTGAGACGGTGCCGCGGGAGACCCCGGCCTCCCGTGCCACATCGTGGATCGTGGGCGGCTTGCGCCGGCCGTTGCTGCCCGTGCGGCTCATACCTGTCGTTCTCTTCGCTCTCTCATGGTCGTGGCGGTCGCGTCACGCGTCAGGACTTTACGGCCCCGGACAGCAGATCCAGACTCCAGAAGCGCTGGATGACCAGGAACAGCGCGATCAGCGGCACCACCGCGAGCAGTGCGCCGGTGATCACCAGGGTATAGAGCGCGGGGGTGTTGGAGCCCTGCTGGAGCAGCGTGTACAGCCCGAGGGTGACCGGGAACTTCTGGTCGTCACCGAGCATGATGTAGGGCAGGAGGAAGTTGTTCCACACCGCGACGAACTGGAACAGGAACACCGTCACCAGCCCCGGCAGCATCATCGGCAGCGCCACCGACCGGAAGATCCGCCACTCGCCGCCGCCGTCCATCCGGCCCGCCTCGACCACATCGGCGGGCACGGAGGCCGCCGCGTAGATCCGGGCCAGATAGACCCCGTAGGGGGAGAGGATCAGCGGCAGCAGCACGGACAGATAGCTGTCGGCCATGTCGGCCTTCGCCATCAGCAGATACTGCGGTACGGCGAGGATCACCGGCGGCATCAGCACCCCGGCGAGCAGCACGTTGAAGATCGTCTCGCGGCCCCGGAAACGGTAGACCGCCAGCGCGTAGCCGCTCAGCGCCGAGACGGCCGTGGACAGCAGCGCGCCGAACCCCGCGTAGAACAGGGAGTTGAGCATCCACCGCCAGTACACCCCGTCGCGGTACGCGGACAGGTCGGCGATGTTGGCGGTGAAGCCCGTACCGGGCAGGAAGGTGAAGGTCGAGAACAGCTCACGGCCCGACTTGGTGGCGGCCACCACGATCCAGGCCACCGGCAGCAGACAGTACGCGGCGCCGATCAGCAGCGCCATGGTGGGCACCCAGGCGATCCGGCGCCCGTCCCGGGGCGCGCGGCGCGGCGGCCCCTGCGCGGTCCCGGGGGTGGTGCCGGCCGCGGGCGCGGTACGGCGGGTGGTGACAGCGGTCACGGGGTCTCTCCCTGGTTCGAACGGGAGCCGACGGTCTTGAGGAAGCCGAAGGACAGCGCGAGGGTCACGACGGCGATGACCACGGAGGTGGCCGCCGCCGAGTAGATGTCGTTCTTGATGAAGGCGTCCTGATACACCTTCATCAGCGGTGACCAGGTCGTGGACAGCGAGTTGGTCAGCGGCTTGAGGGTGGTGGGCTCACTGAACACCTGGAGCGTCGCGATGATCGAGAAGAAGAAGGTCAGCACGAGCGAGGGCGCCACGATCGGGATCTTGATCCGCAGCGCTGTCTGGAGCTGCGAGGCGCCGTCGAGCCGGGCCGCCTCGTAGATCTCGGCCGGGATCGAGCGCAACGACGTGTAGATCACGATCATGTTGAAGCCGGTGCCGCCCCACAGCGCGATATTGGCCAGCGCCACGAACAGCGGTCCGCCGTCGAGCAGATCCGGCTGCGGCAGCCCGCCCTTGTCGAGCAGGTAGTAGAACGGGCTGACGTCGGGCAGGTACAGGAAGCCCCACATCAGCGCCGCGATCACCCCGGGCACCGCGTACGGCAGGAAGATCGCGAGCCGTGAGAAGCCGCTCAGCCGGGTGCGCTCCGCGTCCAGCATCAGCGCCAGCACGAGCGCGAGTCCGAGCATGCAGGGCACCACGATCGCCCCGTACCCCAGGACCCGTACGGCGCTGGCGAGCAGCTCGGAGTCGGAGAGCGCGTCCCGGTAGTTGGCGAACCCGGCCCACACCTCGCTGCGCGCGCCCTTGCCCAGCCCCAGCCCCTTGACCTCGACCTTGCGCAGGCTCAGGAAGAGCGCGTAGCCGATGGGCAGGGCGAAGAACAGCGCGAACAGGGTGACGGCGGGCAGCAGGAAGGCGTACGGGGCGCCCCGCACCCGGCGCCCCGCGCGGCCGGGCGCGGGGCGCCCGCGCCCGGGACCTGCCGGGGCGGCACCAGGGGTTTCGGGGGCGTCCGGCGCGCGGCGGGCGCCGCGCGCCGGACTCGTCTCGGCGGCCATCACCCGGTGACCTCGAAGCCCTGCTTCTTCAGGTCGGAGACCGTGGCCTCCTGCATGGCGCCGAGCGCGGCGGTGAAGTCCGACTTGTTCTTGGCGGCCTGGGCGAAGGAGTCACGGAACTGGGTGTACGCGACGTTCACGTTCGGCCCCCACGCCGAGGGAGCCGCCGTCTTCGCGACCTCGGCGGCCGTGGTGAAGAAATCGGGCTGGTTCGAGAAGTACGCGGGCGCCTCGCTCAGCGCGCCGCCCGTCTGCGCGGAGGTCGCGGCCGGGTAGATCCCGCCCTCCTTCACCAGCGCGGCCAGCGCCGCGCTGTCCGTGTTCAGCCAGGTGGCGAACCGGGCGGCGGCCTTCTTGTGGGCCGAGTCGTTGGTGACAGCGGTGGAGGAGCCGCCCCAACTGCCCGTCTTCCGCTCGCCCTTGCTCCACTGCGGCAGCGGCGCCATGGCCCACTTGCCCTTGGTCTGCGGCGCGGCCGTGGTCAGCGTGCCGGGGGCCCAGACGGCGCTGACCCACGCGATCTGCTTGCCGGTGTTGAGCGCCTTGTTCCACGACGGCGTGTACATGGGCTGGTTGTCGATGGAGCCGTCCTTGACGAGACCGCCCCAGAACTCCGCGACCTTCTTCGTGGCCGCGTCGTCGATCCCGACCTTCCAGGACTCGCCCTCGGTGGTCCACCACTGGGCGCCCGCCTGCTGCGCCAGTCCGGCGAAGAGCCCGGAGTCGTTGCTGGAGAACGTGGTCAGGGCCTTGGAGGGGTCCTTCTTCTTCAGGGCGCGCGCGGTCTGCGCGAACTCGTCCCAGGTGGTGGGGACGGTGAGCCCGTACTGCTCGAAGAGGTCCTCGCGGTAGTAGAACATCATCGGCCCGGAGTCCTGCGGGACCGCGTACACCGCGTCCGTGCCGAGCGTGGTCTGCTGCCAGACACCCGGGGCGAACTCGCCCTCCGCGCCCTTGACCTCGCCGGATATGTCCGCGAGGACATCGTTGCTGACCAGCGTGGGAAGCGCCTGGTACTCGGCCTGCACCAGGTCCGGGGCCTTCTTCGCCTTGGCGGCGGTGATGATCTTGGTGACGAGGTCGTCACCGGATGCCTGCTTCTTCACCGTGACCTTGATCTGCTGCTTCTTGCCCTCGGTGGCGTTCCAGATGTCGGCCACCTTGTCCATACCCGGCGCCCAGGCCCAGTAGGTGAGCGAGACGGGCCCGCCGGCCTCCTGGTCGTCGTCGCCCGAACCGCAGGCCGCGAGGCCCGTCGCGCCCAGGGCGATGGTGAGGGACGTGGCCACGAGGCGTCGTCGCGTCGTGAATTGCATGGTGTAACTCCCCTGACGAAGGTCTCCGACATGAACGCGGGCAGACCGGCACGATGGTCTCCGACGGGAGTGCGGGCGGACCAGCCGTGCTCTGTGAGCGTTCACAGTAGAGAAACTTTCCGGACACTTGTCAATGGTTGTTCCTGTGCGCTTATGTTGGATCTGCAACGCCGTCCCTGTGTGTGCACGTTCCCACACCGGGTGTCGGTCACCGTCCGATCGCCGCTCAACCGCCGCACGCAGCACAGGAGGCACTTCCATGCCGGACATCACCCCCCACGGTCTCGACGGACTCGCGTTCGGCGGGGACTACAACCCCGAGCAGTGGCCCGAGTCCGTGTGGCAGGAGGACGTCCGCCTGATGCGCGAGGCCGGTGTCAACCTGGTCAGCGTCGGCATCTTCTCCTGGGCCATGCTGGAGCCCGAGCCCGGCCGCTACGAGTTCGACTGGCTCGACCGCGTCCTCGACCTGCTGCACGAGCACGACATCCGCGTCGACCTGGGAACCCCCACCGTCGCGCCGCCCGCCTGGTTCTACCGCGCCCACCCCGAGGCCCTCCCGGTCAGCCGGGAGGGCGTGCGGTACGCCTTCGGCTCGCGCGGCGCGATCTGCCACAGCTCACCCGCGTACCGGGAAGCCGCCGCCACCATCACCGAACTGCTCGCCCGCCGCTACGCCGGCCATCCGGCGCTGGCCATGTGGCACGTCCACAACGAGTACGGCGTCCCCGTCAGCGCCTGCTACTGCGAGAACTGCGCCGCGCACTTCCGCCGCTGGCTGGCCACCGCCCACGGAAGCGTCGAAGCCGTCAACGCGGCCTGGGGAACGGCCTTCTGGGGACAGCGCTACGCCTCTTTCGAGGAGATCGAACCGCCCCGCGCCACCCCCACCGTCTGCAACCCGGCGCAGCTCCTCGACTACGCGCGCTTCGCCGACGCCACCATGCGCGAGAACTTCGTCCGCGAGCGCGACCTGCTGCACCGGTTCGCGCCCGGGACACCCGTCACCACCAACTTCATGACCGCGCTCAGCCAGTGCGACTCGGTCGACTACTGGGCCTGGGGCCGCGAGGTCGACCTCGTCACCAACGACCACTACCTGATCACCGACGGCCGGCGCACCCACGTCAATCTCGCGATGGCCGCCGACCTCACCCGCTCCGTGGCCGGTGGCGCCCCCTGGCTGCTGCTCGAACACTCCACCAGCGGCGTCAACTGGCAGCCCCGCAACCCCGCCAAGGCGCCGGGCCAGATGGCCAGGAACAGCCTCGCCCACGTGGCGCGCGGATCGGAGGGCGCGCTCTTCTTCCAGTGGCGGCAGTCCCGGCGCGGCGCGGAGAAGTTCCACTCCGCGATGCTGCCGCACGCCGGTACCGAGAGCCGCGTGTGGCGCGAGGTCGTCGGACTCGGCGCCGCCCTGGACAGCCTGGCGACGGTGCGCGGTACGAGGACGGCCGCCGACGCCGCCATGGTGTGGGACTGGCAGTCCTGGTGGGCGCAGCGCCTCGAATGGCGGCCGAGCCAGGACCACGACGCCCGCGAGCGGGCCGACACGTTCTACGAGACGCTCTACGACCGGCACCTGACCGTCGACTTCGCCCACCCCGAGGCCGATCTGTCGGCCTACCCCCTCGTCGTGGTGCCCGCCCTCTACCTCGCGACCGAGGCGACCGGCGAGAACCTCCGCCGGTACGTCGAGAACGGCGGCACCCTCGTCGTCTCGTACTTCTCCGGCATCGTCGACGAGCACGACGCCGTGCACCCCGGCGCCCACCCCGGCCCGCTGCGGGATGTCCTCGGGCTGACCATCGAGGAGTTCTCCCCGCTCGGCGAGGGCGAGCGGGTCCGGCTCACCGGGCCGGAAGGCGCCGAGCTGACCGGGGACCTGTGGAGCGAGTTCGTCGTCCCGAAGGGCGCCGAGACGGTCTGGACGTACACCGACGGGCTCGCGGCCGAGCGCCCCGCCGTCACCCGGCACCGGCTCGGCGAGGGCACCGCCTGGTACATCTCCACCCGGCTGGACGCCGGAGCCCTCGACACCGTCATCGCCGCCGCCTCCGAGGACGCCCGCCTCGCACCGCGCGCCGAGCTGCCGCGCGACGTCGAGGTGGTGCGCCGCGGCGGAGAGCACGGCGCGTACCTCTTCGCCATCAACCACACCGCCACCGACGCGAAGGTGCCGCTGCCCGCCCACGGCACCGAACTCCTCACCGGGGAACGGGCCGCGGGCCGACTGGGCGTACCGGCGGGCGCGGTACGCGTCGTACGGCTCGACAGCTGAGAGCCCGACCGGCGCCGGCAGCGGCAGCGGCGTCGGCACCCGGCACCCGGTCCCGGGGCCACCACCCCCGGGACCACCCACCCCAGACGCACCACAGCGCACAGCGGCACCACAGCACTCCGGCACGCCGCACCACCATCCCCACCCCCACCCGCCCGCATCCGGTCGAAGGGACATCGACGATGCACCGCGCACCACGCTCCTGGCACACCCCACTCAGAGCCGCCGCGATATCCGCACTGGGCGCACTCCTCCTCACCGCGCTGCCCGCGCAGCAGGCACAGGCCGCCACCACCCTCACCAACCCCGGCTTCGAGGCCGACTCCACCGGAACGGCCACCCCCATCGGCTGGAGCACCTACTCGGCGACCGGACAGAACGCCGCCTCCTACACCGAGAGCGGCGGCTACAGCGGCAACCGCCGTCTCAGCCACTGGTCCGCCTCGGCGTACAAGGTCGAGACGTACCAGGCCCTCACCGGCCTCTCCGACGGCACGTACACACTCAGCGCCCGCGTCCGCTCCAGCGGCGGCCAGAACTCCGCCTACCTCGCCCTGCGCAACTGCGGAAGCGCCGAGCAGCGCACGGACCTGCCGGTCACCCCCAACGGCCAGTGGATCCGGCTCGTCACCTCGATCCGGGTGAGCGGCGGCAACTGCACCGTCAGCCTCAACTCCGACGCGCACGCGGGGGAGTGGGCCAACTTCGACGACCTCACCTTCGCCGCGGGCTCCACCGGCCTGTCCGTCAAGGGCGGGGACCTGTCGACCCTCCCCAAGAACGAGGCGTTCGGGGCGACGTACCAGAGCGCCACCGGCACGAGCGGCAACGCGCTGGGCATCCTGCGCGGCGCCGGTATGAACTACGTCCGGCTCAAGGTGTGGGTCAACCCCGCCGACGGCTACAACAACAAGACGCGCGTCCTGGCACTGGCCAAGCGCGCCAAGGCCGAGGGCATGAAGGTCCTGGTCGACTTCCACTACTCGGACCGCTGGGCCGACCCCGGCCACCAGACCAAACCGGCCGCGTGGGCCTCGCACGCGTACAGCCAGCTGCGCACCGACGTGTACGACCACACCTACGACGTCCTGAACGCCCTCAAGGCGCAGGGCACCACCGCCGACATGGTGCAGATCGGCAACGAGATCAACGGCGGCATGCTCTGGCCCGAAGGGTCCACGAACAACTGGACCCAGCTCGCGGGACTGCTCACCTCGGGCGCCCAGGCGGCCAAGGCCGTCTCCTCGTCCACCCAGGTCGCGCTGCACCTCGCCGAGGGCGGCGACAACGCCGGCACCCGCTGGTGGTTCGACCAGGCGGTCGCGCGCCAGGTGCCGTTCGACGTGATCGCCCTCTCCTACTACAGCTACTGGCACGGCCCGCTCTCCGGTCTTCAGGCCAATCTGGACGACGCCGCCGCGCGGTACGGAAAGCCGGTCCTGGTGGCCGAGACCGCGTACGCGCACACCCTGGCCAACGGTGACTTCCTGGAGAACAACATCGCCACCGCCTCCCAGCTGGCGGCGGGTTACCCGGCCACACCGGCCGGACAGGCCGCCAACCTGCGCGACGTGATGAACGTGGTCGAGGCCGTCCCCGGCGGGCGCGGACTGGGCGTCGTCTACTGGGAGCCCGCGTGGACGGCCGTGAAGGGCAGCGGCTGGGACCCGCAGGACCCGGCCTCGGGCAACGCCTGGGAGAACCAGGCGCTGTTCGGCTACGACACCAGGCTGCTGCCGGCGGCGGGGTGGTTCGCGCACAGGTGACCGCCCCCGGGGACCGGCCGGCAGCCGGTCCCCACCCCAGGGGCGCCCACCGGCCGGGCCCCACCGTCCCGCTCCCGCACGGGGAGCGGGACTGTCCGGTGTCCGCCCCTCGTGGTCCGTACCAGCGGCCGGTGACAACGGCCCGCGCCGAACACACTGTTACGCTCGCGCTCCTCGCGGCGGTCCGGGACGACCGGCGCGGGTGAGAACAGACAAAGGAGCGGCTCCGTGGACACAGTCGTCGACGACGCCACCGTCGCCGAATTCCACGCGTTCTTCGAACGGCACTACGCGGAACTGTCGCGTCTGGCCTGCCTGTTGACAGGCGACGCCAGTACGGCCGACGATCTGGCCTCGGACGCCCTGCTCGCGATGTGGCGGCGCTGGGACCGGGTCAGGGCCGCCGACCACCCCGTCGCCTACGCGCGCGGGGTGGTGGCCAATCTGGCCCGCTCCCAGATCCGCAGCGCCGTACGCGAGCGCCGCCGCGTCTCCCTCTTCTGGTCACAACGCGGCGAACGGTTCGACGGGCCGGACGTGCCCGCCGTGCTGGACGTCCAAGCGGCGTTACGGCGGCTGCCGTTCCGCAAGCGGGCCTGCGTGGTGCTGCGGCACGCGCTCGACCTCTCGGAGCGCGACACCGCGCTCGCCCTGGGCATCTCGGTGGGCACGGTCAAGAGCCAGACGTCCCGGGGGATGACCGAGCTGGAACGGCTGCTGGGGCCGGGCGCGACGGCCGCCGCGGGACGCGTGTACGCCACCGCGGCCCCGGGCCGAACCGTCGCCTCCGGCCGGGCGGTCGCCTCCGGCCGTAGGCTGCCGTCGGGCTCCGCGGCGCCGTCCGGACGTACGGTGGCCTCCGACCGTACGGAGGGAACGGGCTGATGGACGAGTTGCGCAAGAGGCTGCGCGAGACGGCGCACACGCACACCCCGGACCGCGAGCGGATGCTCGCCCGGATCGAGCGGGGGATGTCGGTCCCGGAGACCGCGTTCCCCCGGCCCTCCGCGCACCGTCCCGCGCCGTGGCTGCGGGTGGCGGCCGTGACGGCGGTCGCGGTCGGCGCCCTGGGAGCCGGGACGTTCGCCGTGGTCTCCGTCACGAAGGACGAGCGGCCGCTCACCGTCGCGACCACCCCGGAACCGGCGCACCCGCCGTCCGCCCCCGGCCCGTCGTCGTCCTCCTCCGGCCGGGCGGACCCCTCGTCCGGCGCGGGCCGCTCCGACGTCCCGCCCCCGGCGGCCACGGACCGGACCGGCTCCCCGGGGCCGCGCGACGGCTATCTGCGGTCCGACGGAACGGTCGACCCGCACAGCAACACCTACTGGGCACAGAGCAACATCACCGTCAGGACGGAACGCCCGCTGACCTCGCTCACCGTGGAACTGAGCGTCGCGCAGACCGGCGGTGTGCGGGAGACCGGCTCCTGGCGGTCGCTGCCCCAGGAGGACTTCACCGTAACGGTGGGCACCGGACCCGCCGGGGCGCTCGTCTTCCGCTGGACGCTCAAGGACGGTGTCACCGTACCGGCCGGAGAGCACGTCTTCGCCGGGCAGTACGACCACGCCGAGGGCGGCCGGGACGCCGCCGCCGACCGCTACCGGGCCGAGGCGACCGGCTCGGACCTGGCCGCCGAGGTCGGCGGCGGTTTCGCCCCGGCGTCCTGACGGACCCGGAAGCCGCCGCGACGAGTGGCGCGGAACGGACCCCGGCTGGTACCTTCGCCGCCATGTCGAGCCCCGAGGCCAGCAGACTCTAGCCACCGGACGACCGGTGGCCGATCCTCCGCCGAACTGACGCCGCACGCCTCACGAGGCCGCGGCTGACCTTCCGCACGGCCGCCACCGGATCGCCCCAGGGGTGGGCCGCTTTCGCACCCGGACGCCGGTCATCGCGTCCGGTTCGGGGCCGATCCAGGTCCGATCCAGGTCCGATCCAGGTCCGTGATCTCACCGAACCTGCCGCCGTGTTGCCGCCAGGAGCCGGGTCCCCCGGTCTCCGCCGAGCGGGCCCGGCACGCCCTCCCCACCCCGTCCGCTGTCGCTCAGTCGGTCCATTTCAGCCGTCGTTGGGGTTCTCTCATGCCATTCGCTGTCTACGTGCTCGGTCTGGCGGTCTTCGCCCAGGGCACCTCGGAGTTCATGCTCTCCGGCCTGCTGTCGGGCATCGCCGCCGATCTGGGGGTGTCCATTCCGGCCGCCGGCCTGCTCACCTCCGCGTTCGCGATCGGGATGGTGCTCGGCGCGCCCCTGATGGCGTCGCTCAGCCGCCGCTGGCCGCGCCGTCGCGCGCTGCTCGCCTTCCTCGTCGTCTTCATCGCCGTCCACGTCGTCGGCGCCCTCACCCCCGACTACCCGGTGCTGCTGGCCACCCGGGTCGTGGCCGCGCTCGCGAACGCGGGGTTCTGGGCGGTCGCGCTCGCGGCCGCCGTCGCCATGGTCCCTCCGGAGCTGCGGGCCCGTGCCACCTCCGTCGTGGTCGGCGGGGTCACCGTCGCCTGTGTGGCCGGGGTGCCGGCCGGTGCGTTCCTGGGGGAGCGGTGGGGGTGGCGGGCGGCCTTCTGGGCGGTGGCGCTCGTCTCCGTACCGGCCGTACTCGCCATCGTCAGGGCGGTTCCCGCCGAGCGGCCCGAGCCCTCGCGGGCGGGGGTGCGCGGGGAGCTGCGGGAGCTGGCCCGGCCCCGGCCGCTGCTCACCCTGCTGGTGAGCGCGCTCGTCCAGGGCGCCACCTTCTGCGCGTTCTCCTACCTGGAGCCGCTGGTCACCCGGGTCACCGGACTCGGTTCCGGGTGGGTGCCCGCCGTACTCGCGCTGTTCGGCGCGGGCTCCTTCGTCGGTGTCACGATCGCGGGCCGGATCACCGAGGGCCGCGCCGACACCTTCGTCACCGTCGGCCTGGTGTCGCTCGCCGTCGGCTGGGCCGCGCTCGCGCTGGGCGCCGCCGTGCCGGTGGCGGCGATCGTGCTCGTGTTCGTCCAGGGGATGCTCGCGTTCGGCACCGGGACCGCCCTGATCTCCCGGGTGTTCCACCGGGCCCCCGGCGCCCCGGCGCTGGCCGGGGCCTTCGCCACGGCCGCCTTCAACGTGGGCGGTGCCCTCGGGCCCTGGCTCGGCGGGCTCGCGATCACGCGGGGCCTCGGCTTCCGGGCGCCCCTGTGGGTCAGCGCCCTGCTGATGGCGCTCGCGCTCCTCGCGGCGGGCGCGCTCGCGTGGGCCGACCGCGCGGCGGGCCGCCGTACGGCCGGGGGCCCGGCGACGGCGCGCGAGGAGGCCGGGCGCGACGGGGAGCCCGGCGGGATCTCCGTGAACGGCTGACCGCGCGGACCGGCCCGGCCGAGCCCGGCCGTCCGGATCGCCGGGCCGGTCCGATGTCACGCGGCGGACAGCCGCAGCACCCGTACGCCGTACGGATCGAGGACCACCTCGTCCGCGGGGGAGCCGTCCAGCCCGGTCAGCCGCAGCCCGGCGGCGACGACCGGCGCGACCCGCAGCTCCTCGCGGCCCTGGCTCACCAGCCAGACGTACCGGTGCCCGTCCGCGTGCTCCAGCAGATCGACCGCCACGCGGGGGTCCGCCACCGTCACCGGACGGCGCACCCCCGCGTGCGCGGCCAGCGCGTCGTACAGCGGGACCGCGTCGTCCGGGTTGACGCGCGGGGTGACGGACGCCATGTGCTCCAGCGGATAGACACAGAGCACCACACTGCCCGCGCCCACCTGGCGCAGCAGCAGCGCGGGCCGTCCCCGGCCGTCGGTGGCCAGCACCTCGGCGCCGTCCGGCGCCACCGGCAGGAAGACCCGGCTGCTGTCGGTTCCCGCCGTGCGGAAGCGCAGGGTGTCGCCCGTGTCGAGCGTGCCGAACGGGCGGCCGAAGGTGAGCGTCACCTCGTCGTCCTCGATGGGGTTGACCAGCCCGTACTCCAACTGGTGCCGCACTCCGAAGAACTGGTCGAGATGGGCGTACCAGGGCCCGCGCTGCTCGTCGTGCGCGCCGGGGGAGTACGACACGTAGACCGTCGCGCCGCCCCTGGCCAGCTCCTCCAGCCGGTACCAGGTCGCCGACAGCAACTGCTTGGTGGACGGCAGCAGATAGAGCCGGTGGCCGTCCGCGATGCCGTCGCTCTCCCGCACCACACTCGCGGGAGCGTCCGCCAGCCGGGCCGTGATCCACGCCTGACGGCCGGTGCGCTCCACATACGTACGGTCCTCGGCCCGGGTGAACGGATAGAGCGTGTCGAGGTAGGAGGAGACGACCAGCGCGGTGCCGGTGTCCGGCCGCCGACAGCGGTCGAAGCCGATCCGCTCCAGCGTCTCGGCGAACGAACGCACCTCGCGCAGCTGCGGTTTGGGCGCTCCGGCGGCGTCGGTCAGCCCGAAGCGCATCTCGAAGGCGTGGTGCGAGTAGGGCGGCTGCTCGCGCAGCGCGTCGTAGTCGGTGTTGTTCCAGGCGATCCAGCCGGTGGCACCGGCCAGCAGACTGTTGTGCAACGCCTGACGGTAGTAGCGGGCGGCGTGCGGACCGGAGGCGAAGGCCGAGGTCAGCCCGAACTCCTCCAGCACCACCGGCCTGTTGAAGCTGCCCGTCAGCTCGCACACCCACGCCGCCGCGTAGTGCTGGCGCACCGGATCGTCCTCCATGCGGTAGACATGCGGCCCCAGCCAGTCGGTGAGCGCCGCGCAGTCCCGCAGCCGGAAGCCGTTGTCGTGACCGGAGTTCTCCAGCCCCCAGGCGCCGTCGCCCAGCGAGACCGGCTGCGGCGCGCCCGCGGCCCGTACCGCGTCCACCAGGATCTGCGCCCAGGAGGAGACCTCCTCGCGGGGCGCGTCCCGTCTGCCGTAGATCGGCATCTCGTTGGAGACCAGCCAGCCCGCGACCGCCGGATGGTCCTTGTAACGACCCGCCATCTCCCGGGCGAACCACGCCTGCCGGGCCACCAGCCACACGTCGGAGTACAGATCGCGGCCGCCCCGCCACGCCGGATCCCAGTTCTCCCCCGACATGTGACCGACCAGGAAGGTCGGCACCGTGGTCATGCCGAGCGCGTCATGCCGGTCCAGGAAGTCGGTGAAGCGGCGGCACAGCTCCTCGTCGATCCGGTCGGGACCGGGCATGAAGTCCGGCCAGTAGAAGAACGACCTGGTCATGTTGAGCCCGTGGTCGCGCAGCACCCGCAGCTCCCCCTCGACCACCTCTCCGTCGTACGACCGCCACATGAGGGGACCGCCGGTACGCGACCAGAAATTGGCGCCGATCCAGGAGACGGGACGGCCCCCGACGGAAATCCGGGCAGCGGGACGCGACATCTGTGAAATCTCCCTCGGTACGGTGACACGGAGCGGGGTGACAAGGTGAAAGACGCGGGAGTGCGCGGCCCGGCGCGGACGGGCGTACCGTGCGCCGAACAGTCAAACGCTGTACCGGTTTAGCGTCAAGACCGGAAGCGGTGACTAAACCGGTTCAGGGATCGCGCGCGCGGGTGAGCCGGGGGAGCGCGCGCTCCGGACGCGACGGCGGTTACGCGGGCGGCGCGGGCCGTACCGCCCGCACGGGAGACGCGGGGGACGCGGGGGACGCGGGAGACACGAGCGGCGCGGGGGACGCGGGTGGCGCCGCGACGCTGTCACGTACCGTCAGACGCGGCGCCGGGTCCTGCCGATCCCCCACCGCCCGGCCGCCCGCCGCCTCCCTGAGCCGTCGCGCCGCGTGCGCGCCGTACGCCGCGATGTCCCTGCTGAGCGCGGTCAGCGGCGGCTCGACCAGCTCGCACAGCGCCGAGTCGTCCCAGGCGACGACGGAGACATCGGCGGGCACCCGCAGCCCCAGGGCGTGGGCGGCGGTCAGCCCGGAGACCGCCATCACGTCGTTGTCGTACAGGATCGCCGTGGGCCGCGCCGGTTGTGCCAGCAGCGCGCGGGTGACGGCCGCGCCCCGCTCCCCGCTGTAGTCCGCCTCCACGGTCCGCCCGGTCAGGCCCAGTTCTGCCACCGCCGCGTCGAAGGCCGCCGTGCGGATCGCCGTATGGCGCAGCCGCGCGGGACCGCCGACCCTGGCCAGCCGCCGATGCCCCAGACCCGCCAGATACCGCACCACCGCGCTCACCGCCGCGGCGTCGTCGCTCCACACGGCGGGCAGCCGCCCCGTGCCCACCGGCGCCCCGATCACCACCGCGGGCATCCCCAGCTCCTCCAGCACCGCCACCCGCGCGTCCTCGGCCTGGAGGTCCACCAGGAAGACGCCGTCCACCCGGCGCCTGGCCCACCAGGACCGGTACAGGGCGATCTCCGCCGCCTGGTCCTCGGCCATGGTGAAGACCAGCGGGGTGGCATCGGTGATCAGCTCCGACTGGATACCGGAGATCAGCTGCATGAAGAAGGGCTCCAGCCCCAGCGTGCGCGCGGGACGGTCGATGACCAGACCGAACGCCCCCGCCGTACCGCCGGACAGCGCGCGGGCCGCGCTGTTGGGCTGCCAGCCCAGCTCCTCGGCTATGGCCAGGATCCGGCGCCGGGTCGGCGCCGAGACCCCCGGACGGTTGTTCAGCGCGAAGGAGACGGCGCCTTTGGTGACGCCGGCCCGGCGGGCGATGTCGTTCATGGTGGGTCGCTTCACGGTGGCGCGCCTCGCAATTCTCTCCGGGTACGTATGTGCCCGCCCTGCCGGGATGTCCTGCGTATTCGACCCGTATTCGACACGCGTTCCGCGACGGCGGCCCGCCGCGCCGGACACGGGACCGTCCGTCCGCGCGCGTACATCATTCAACGCGGCATTCGAGAAAGGCAATGCAGCGGCATTGACACTCCCTTTCCCGCGCCCTTAATTTCACGGCGTCGGAAGGTGCGCGGACCACCACCGGCCGTTCCCTGTCGCCGTTCCACCGAGCAAAGGGCCGTCATGACGTTGCACAGATTACAAAAGACGCGTGCGGTGGTGCTCCCGGTCGCCGCCGCGCTGCTGGTCGCGGGCTGCACCGGCAGCGGGGCCAGCTCCGAGGGCGCGGACGCGAAGGCCGCCGCCGACCCCGCGAAGGTCTCCGGGACGATCACCGTCCTGACCCACCGCACCGACTGGGTGCAGGACGGCACGATGAAGAAGTACGCCGACGAGTTCCGCAGGACCTACCCCGGGGTGACCGTCAAGTTCGACGGCATCACCGACTACGAGGGCGAGGTCAAGATCCGGATGAACACCCGGAACTACGGCGACGTCCTCATGATCCCCGGCGCGATCAAGAAGAGCGACTACCCGAGGTTCTTCGCCTCCCTGGGCACCCGCGCCGAACGCGCCGCGAAGTTCCGGTTCACCGACTTCACCACGGTGGACGGCAAGGTGTACGGACAGAGCCCGATCGGCGTGGCCCCCGGCTTCGTCTACAACAAGAAGGTGTGGAAGGCCGCCGGGATCACCGACTGGCCCACCACTCCCGCCGAGTTCCTCACCGGCCTCAAGGCGATCAAGGCCAGGACCGACGCGGTCCCCTACTACACCAACTTCAAGGACATGTGGCCGCTCACGCAGTGGACCCAGGCCATGGGGTCGGTCGGCTGCTCGGTCCTGGCCAACGACGACCTCGCCGACCACGACCCCTGGGCCGAGGGCTCCGACCTGCGCACCATCGACACCCTGCTGTACGACACGGTCCACGACAAACTCGTCGAGAAGGACCCGTCGACCACCAACTGGGAGGGCTCCAAACCGCGGTTGGCCAAGGGCGAGATCGCCACCATGTGGCTCGGCTCCTGGGCGATCTCACAGTTCAGGGACGCCGCCGAGAAGGCCGGGACCGACCCCGGCGACATCGGCTTCATGCCCTTCCCCGCACAGGTGGACGGCCGGTTCTGCGCCGTCGCCGCCCCCGACTACGGGCAGGCGGTGAACGTCAACTCGGCCCACAAGGAGGCCGCCCGCGCCTGGATCGACTGGCTCACCGAGAAGTCCGGCTACGCGGCGGACAACCTGGCGCTCTCGCCGCTCAAGGGCGCGCCGCTGCCGGACGTCCTCAAGCCGTACACCGACCGGAAGGTGAAATTCATCGAGCTGGACCAGGCCAAGGGCGCACTGGTCGACGAGATCGACAACGCCGCGGAGATCGGGCTGGAGAAGCCCGACTACCGCCAGGACCTCGTCGACATCGCGCGCGGCGCGAAGAAGGGCACCCTGGACGGCTACCTCGCGGGCCTCTCCGCACGCTGGACCGAGGCGGCCAGGACCGCGGGCTCCTGATGGACCGGACCACGGACACGACCGTACGGGGCGAAACGCCCCGGCGACCCGCCGCGGGCCCCTCGTACGGGCGGCGGACCGGCGACGCGCCGTCCCCCGCGCCGCCCCGCCGCCGCGACCGGGCGTGGCGCGAGGCCACACCCTGGCTGTTCATGCTGGTCCCGCTGGCCCTGCTGGTCGTCTTCACCTACGCGCCGGTCATCAACATGATCGCGTACAGCTTCACCGACTGGGACGGCGTCAGCCCGGAGCTGAGGGCCACCGGCGTCCACAACTACGTCGACATCTTCACCCGGCCCGAGCTGTTCCAGGTGTTCTTCGTCAGCGGCTACTACCTCGCCGCGTCGGTGGTGCAGATCGCCGCCGCCCTCTACTTCGCGACCGTGCTGAGCTTCCGCACCCGCTTCCGCGACTTCTTCAAGGGCGTGCTGTTCTTCCCGTACCTGATCAACGGGGTCGCGATCGGCTTCGTCTTCCTCTACTTCTTCCAGGACGGCGGCACCCTCGACTCGGTGCTGCGGCTGTTCGGCGCCGAGACCGAACGGGCCTGGCTCTCCACGCCGACCTCCGCGAACATCTCGCTGGCCGGAGTGTCGGTGTGGCGCTACACGGGGCTCAACTTCGTCCTGTTCCTCGGCGCGATCCAGTCCATCCCCGGCGAGCTGTACGAGGCGTCCGAACTGGACGGCGCCAACCGCTGGCAGCAGTTCCGGCACATCATCGCCCCCGGCATCCGGCCCATCCTCAGCCTCAGTGTGATCCTGTCGGTCTCCGGCTCGCTCTCGGTCTTCGAGATCCCGTACATCATGACCGGCGGGGCCACCGGCACCGAGACCTTCGTGATCCAGACCGTCAAGCTCGCCTTCCAGTTCAACAAGACGGGACTGGCCTCGGCCGCCGCCGTCGTGCTGCTGCTGATCATCCTCCTGGTGACCTGGGTGCAGCGGCGGCTCGTCCCGGACGACAAGGTGGATCTCGTATGAGGACCCGCGCACACCTCGCCGGCACACTGAAGTACCTCTCCCTGGTGGTGGCAGCCGTCGTGGTGCTGCTGCCGCTCGGCGTCATCTTCCTGACCTCGCTGAAGACCGACCGGGAGCTGGCCGACGGCAGCGGCGCGCTCACCCCGCCCCGCGACCCGCTGAACTTCGCCAACTACGTGACGGCCTTCACCGACGGCCGGATGCTCAGCGCCTTCGGGAACACCGCCCTCATCCTGGCCTTCGCCATCACCGGCACGGTCCTCATCGGCTCGATGACGGCGTACGCGCTCGACCGGTTCCGCTTCCGGCTGCGCGGGCCGGTGATCGCGCTGTTCCTGGTCGCGACCCTGGTGCCCGGGGTGACCACCCAGGTCGCGACCTTCCAGATCGTCAACAGCTTCGGGCTCTTCGACTCCCTCTGGGCGCCGATCGTCCTCTACATGGGGACCGACATCGTCTCGATCTACATCTTCCTGCAGTTCATCCGGGGCATCCCCATCTCCCTGGACGAATCCGCGCGACTGGACGGCGCCAACGCGTTCACCGTCTACCGGAAGATCATCCTCCCGCTGCTCAAACCGGCGATCGCCACCGTCGTCATCATCAAGGGCATCACCGTCTACAACGACTTCTACATCCCGTTCCTCTACATGCCCTCCGAGGAACTGGGCACCATCTCCACCTCGCTGTTCCGCTTCAAGGGGCCCTTCGGCGCGCACTGGGAGAACATCTCGGCGGGCGCGGTCCTCGTCATCCTGCCCACCCTGATCGCCTTCCTCTTCCTCCAGCGCTACATCTACAACGGCTTCACCCGGGGAGCCACCCGCTGAGCCGGGCCGCCACGCGCGCGGGACCGGGTGTGCCGGTGCCACGCCCGGCCCGGAGCGGTGAAAGGCTGGCCCCGGCAGGAACGAGATCCGGGCGACGGAGGTCCACGGTATGAGGCTCACCATTCTCGGCGGCGGCGGCTTCCGGGTCCCGCTGGTGTACGGGGCGCTGCTCGGCGACCACGCCGAGGGCCGGATCACCCACGTCACCCTGCACGACCTGGACCCGGCCCGGCTCACGGCCGTCGCCCGGGTCCTGGCCGATCAGGCAGGGGACGCCCCCGACGCGCCCTCCGTCACCGTCACCACCGACCTCGACGAGGCCCTGTGCGGCGCCGACTTCGTCTTCTCCGCCATCCGCGTCGGCGGCCTCGCGGGCCGCGCCGCCGACGAGCGCGTCGCCCTGGACCTGGGCGTCCTGGGTCAGGAGACGGTCGGCGCGGGAGGCATCGCGTACGGACTGCGCACGGTCCCCGTCGCCGTCGACATCGCACGGCGGATCGCCCGCCTCGCACCCGACGCCTGGGTCATCAACTTCACCAACCCGGCCGGTCTGGTCACCGAGGCCATGTCCCGCCACCTCGGCGACCGGGTCATCGGCATCTGCGACTCCCCGGTGGGACTCGGCCGGCGCGTGGCACGCGTCCTGGGCGCCGAACCCGACGAGGCGGGCATCGACTACGTGGGCCTCAACCACCTCGGCTGGCTGCGCGGGCTGCGCGTCGCGGGCCGCGACGAACTCCCGCGCCTGCTCGCCGACCCCGACGCGCTCGGCTCCTTCGAGGAGGGACGCCTCTTCGGGCCCGCGTGGCTCCGTTCCCTCGGCGCCATCCCCAACGAATACCTGCACTACTACTACTTCAACCGCGAGACCGTCCACGCCTACCAGGAGGCGAAGCAGACCCGCGGCGCCTTCCTCCGCGACCAACAGGACCGCTTCTACGCGGAGATGACCCGCCCCGGCGCCCCCGCGCTGCGCACCTGGGACCGCACCCGCGCCGAACGCGAAGCGACCTACATGACGGAGAACCGCGCATCCGCCGGTCTCGGCGAGCGCGACGAGACCGATCTGGAGTCCGGCGGCTACGAACAGGTCGCCCTCGCGCTGATGCGCGCCATCGCGCGCGACGAGCGCACCACGCTCATCCTCAACGTCCGCAACCGCACCACCCTGCGGGTCCTGGACGAGGAGGCCGTCATCGAGGTGCCCTGCCTGGTGGACGCGAACGGCGCCCACCCGCTGTCCGTGGCGCCGCTGCCCGGCCACGCCACCGGGCTGGTCTGCTCGGTCAAGGCCGTCGAACGCGAGATCCTCGCCGCCGCCGGGAGCGGCTCGCGCGCCACCGCCGTGAAGGCGTTCGCCCTGCACCCGCTCGTGGACTCGGTGAACATCGCCCGCCGGCTCGTCGACGGCTACACGGACGCACACCCCGCCCTGGCCTACCTGAACCGGACCTGAAACCCCCGGCGCCACGTGTGACGCGCACCGCCGCCCCCCGCCGGTCCCGGCAGGGGGCGGCGCGCTCCGTGGAGCGGACCTCAGATCTTGCCGGTCCCGGCGCCCGCCGTCACCGAGGCGACGACGCTCGACGCGGACTCGGCCGTGTAGCTGTACGGCGGGCTGGTGAACGTACCCGTCCGGGAGATCTCGGTGGCCGCGCCGCCCAGGTCGTTGCCGCGCAGCACGGCGTAGCCGTCGGTGCTGCTGTCACGGCTGGTGGTCACCGCGACCTTGGTGTCGCGGAAGACGTTGTTCTCCACCAGCATCTGCGCGTTCATCCGGGAGTGCACGGCGGTGTCCGCGCCGGTCACGTAGTTGTCGTAGAAGTGGCCGGTGCCGAAACGCAGGCTGGGGATACGCGAGTTGACGTTGCTGAACAGGTTGTGGTGGTAGGTCACCCGCAGATGCCCGGTGTCCTCGCTGGTGTTGCTGTCGCTGTGCCCCACGAGCGAGCCCTTGTAGTGGTCCTTGAAGGTGTTCCAGGACACGGTGACGTAGTCCGACGCGTGCGTGATGTCGAGCAGACCGTCGTAGTAGTCCTTGCCGTGGTCGCGGTCCGAGGAGAAGGCGTTGTGGTCGACCCACACCCGGGTCGACTTCTGGACGGTGATGCTGTCCGCGGGGGCGACCGCCTTGCTGAGGTTGAGATTGCGGACGATGACGTTGGTGGAGTCCTTGACGCGCAGCCCGCCGCCGGTCAGGCCGGAGGACGAACCGACGCCCAGGACGGTGGTGTTGGAGCCGATGTCGACCTGGCCGCTGAGGCTGATCACGCCGGAGACCCGGACGACCTTCGCGCCCGTGCCCGCGACGGCCGAGGTGAAGGCGGAGAGCGTGCTGACGGTGACGGGGCTCGCGCTGCCGCCGCCGGTGGTTCCGGCGGCGTAGCCGATGGGGGTGGTCTCGGCGGCCGCCGCCGACTGCGGCGGTATCGCGCCGAGCGCGACGACGGCGGCGGCGGAGGCGAACAGGGCGGCGGCGCGGCGGCGGCCGGAGATGGTGGGCATTCGCGGGTGTCCCTTCGGGGCGGTGGGGCGCTTGTTCGGGGCCTACGCCTCCTTGTCGCCGACGCCGCGGGAAAGGTTGCCGGGTCCCGGCGACGGGTCCGTACCGCTCCGCGTTCCTGGGTGCCCCGCCGAACGGAGATCCGAGCCCCGCGCCGCCGGACGCGCCGACCGCGACCGGCAACCGGCGCGTACCCGGCCCCGCCCGCCCCGTACGTGCCGTACCCGTCCCGCGCCGTCATATACGGCGCACCGGCCGCTGGCAGGATGACCGCCATGGCGAACACCAGGCGCGCGAGGCCCCGCTCCCGGACGGCACCGGGGAACACCGTCCACCGGATCAAGGCCACGCTGCGCGACTCACGGCCCCCGGTCTGGCGCCGCGTGGAGATGGACTCGACCGTCACGCTCCAGCGTCTGCACCACATCGTGCAGACGGCCTTCGGCTGGGAGGACGCACACATGTGGGCCTTCAGAACCCCGAAGAGCCGCCTCCACTACCGCGCCTCGCACCGTGATCCGGCGATCCTCAGCCCCACCGCGAAACGCCTGGACCAGATCGCGCCGCGCCCCGACGACCGGCTCGACTACGTCTACGACTTCGGCGACGGCTGGGAGCACAGCCTGCTCGTCGAGGCGGTCACCCGCGCGGAACCCGGCACCGTCTACCCCCGCTGCCTCACCGGCCGCCGCGCCTGTCCACCGGAGGACTCCGGCGGCACCTGGGGATACGCGTATCTGCTCGACGTACTCGCCGACCCCAGCCACGAGGAACACGAGGACCGGCTGCGGTGGCTCGGCCTCGAAACCGCCGACCAGTTCGACCCGGCCGCCTTCGACCTGGCGCGGATCAACGCCGCGCTCGCGCGGTACGCCGCGGCCCCGGTCGGGGACTGACGCCGTACCGCCCACCGTCGTACCGCGCACCGCCGAACGCGCACGGCCGTACCGCCCACCGCCGCACGCGCATGGCGTCGACAGGCTAACCGGATGGCATCGTCCACTTACGTTAGACTCCGCGCATGCACACCGAGCGGCTCCGCACCGTGCGACCGGACGACCCGGCCCCGGCTGCGGCCCCCGAGGCGTCACCCGCACTGCGCGCCGACGCGCTGCACAACCGCACCCGCATCGTCGAGGCAGCCCGCGAGTCCTTCGCGGCCCGGGGACTCGACGTCCCGATGGCCGCCATCGCCCGGCGTGCCGGTGTCGGGGTCGCCACGCTCTACCGCCGCTTTCCCACCAAGGAGACGTTGATCGCCGAAGCGTTCACGGAGGAGGTCGGCGTGTGCGTCGCGGGGATCCAGGAGGCGCTCGCCGACCCCGATCCGTGGCGCGGTTTCTGTACGGTCATCGAGCAGGTGTGCGCCACGCACGCCACCGACAAGGGCTTCACCACGGCGTTCCTCTCCGCCGTGCCCGGCACTCCCGCCTTCGACCGGGAGCGTGAGTGCGCCGAGCGGGGTTTCGCCCTGCTGACCCGGCGCGCCAAGGACGCCGGTCGGCTGCGGGCCGACTTCGCGCACGAGGACCTCGCGCTGATCCTCATGGCGAACAGCGGCATCACCGCCGACTCCACCGAGGAGGCGCTGGCCGCGTCCCGCCGTCTGGTGGCGTACCTGCTGCACTCCTTCCGCGCCGGGCCCGCCACCGAGGACGCCCCGCTGCCCCCGCCCACGCCGCTGCGGCTCACCAACATTCTGGGCCCGCGGCACTCGTAGGCGGCGCTGCCTCGAAGACGCGCCCCACGGGCACGGGCCGGTCATGCCACCGCCCGCGCCACCTCCGCCACGACGCGCGCCGTCGCCCGGCCGACGCTCCGTACCGCGGGGTCGGCCGACGGCAGGCAACGGTCACCGGCCGGGTCGTACACGCACCCGAGCACCCCGGCGTGATCGGTGTCCGGCTCGGCGAGTTCACAGTCCCAGCCGCGTGCGCACAGCGCGTCCCGCAGCTCCCGCGACGAGGCGTGGGGGACGACCGTGTCCCGGGTGCCGTGCACCAGCCGCACCGGCACCGGCGGCACCCCCCGGTCGAGCATCCGCAGCGGCACCGTGCCCGTGGTGTGCGACGGGCGCCCGTAACCACCCGCGATACCGACCACGGCGGCGGGCCGCGGGCCGGGAAACAGCTCCGGGTGCAGCGCCACCCCCAGGGCCGCGCCCGCGCCCGCCGACCAGCCCGCGACGATCAGCGGCCCGGGACCGCCGGTGAGGACGTCCGGCCGGTCGAGAACGTACCTCAGGGCGCCGGTGAGATGGGCGCGCCCGTCGTCGGGCCGGTCCGAACGCCAGTCGGGCACAACGACGGTGGGGCCCCGCGCGGCGATCTCCCGTGCCAGCGGGGCCAGTACGTCACGCTCGTCGGGACCCACGCCGTGCCACAGCAGTACGCACGGGCCGCCGCGGCCGGAGGCGTAAATGTCGAGAAACTTGGTCTCGTCCCCGGCGGGGTAGGGCACGGTGCGGGTCGTCACGCGGTCGAGGGTCTGTCCCGCACCGCGGTCCTCGACGTACGGCCGCTCGGTCGGTCTCTCCATGGGAGGCAGCCTACGGCGGGCCGCCGATGAGGATGCGTTCGGTCACCAGGGCCGGATATTCCGTCGGCGGCGCGTGGCCCGCGCCCAGGGGGATTGCGCGACGCCATCCCGCGGACGGCCGCGTCAGACGCGTCAGTTCGGCGCCGAGGATCGCGCGCTGTCCCCGACCGCACGCGCCGGGCGGGTGCGCGGGGACCGGGGACCGCGCCGGGGGCCGGGCAGCGGTAGGGAGCCGCCGGTGTCGTGCCTCCGTACGGGTGATCGCGCGCGTCAGCCGTTCCGTTCCCCTCGGTTACGGGGCTAGGTTTCCGGGCGAACCATCGCGGCTAGCCACGAGGAAACCGATGACCATCCCCGCTCTGGACCACTCGACGACCCGTTACTCCCTCCCGCACGCCTACTGGATGGCGCGGGCGGCCGGGCTGGCCGCGCTGGATCCGGCGGGCATCGAGGCGCAGGCCGAAGCCTGGGGCTTCGACGAGGTACGGCACTTCGAGTCGACGCACCGGATGCCGTTCCCGATCGAGGACACCCAGGCGTACACCATGGCCAGTGACCGCATGATCGTCACCGGCTTCCGGGGCACCGAGGTGCTGAAGATCTACGACTGGCTCACCGACGTCAACACGCCGCCCGTTCCGGGACCGGCGAACAAGGGCTTCGTCCACTACGGCTTCCACCGCGCCCTGCAGTCCGTCTATCCGCTGATCCGGGACGCCGTCCAGGAGCTGCGCACCGAGGGGCAGAGCATCTGGTTCACGGGCCACAGCCTCGGCGGGGCCCTCGCGATGCTGGCCGGGGCCAGGATGTACTTCGAGGAGCCGAAGGTGCTGCCCGACGGCGTCTACACCTTCGGCCAGCCCCGCACCTGCGAACGGCTCCTCGCCGGTGCGCACAACACGGCTTTCAAGAACCGCTGCCACCGCTTCGTCAACAACAACGACATCGTGCCGCGGCTCCCGCCCGAGCCGGTCTTCACCCATGTCGACGCCACGCGCTACTTCGACGCCGACGGCGGACTCCACGACACGATGCCGCTGCTGGCCGGGGTCAGGGACCGGGTGAAGGGGCTGAGCGCCGACCTGTTCGCCCCGGAGACCGTCGCGATCAAGCACCACCACCTGGCCAACTACCTGGCCGCCTTCGAGAAGAACCTCACCAAGGCCGGCTGAACACCGGCACGGCGGACCCGGGCGGGCCCGCCGGCTCGGGGCGGTGCACACCGCGCGGCCGGTACCCCAACTCGTCGGCGACACCCACCAGATCGGCCAGCAGCCAGACGATGGCCAGCCACATCTCGGTGCCCTGCAGCCCCGGGTCCCGGCCGGGACCCGACCCGCCCTCGCCCGCGGGACCGAAACCGAAGCCCGCCCCGTCCCGCCAGCGCCCCAGCGCCCCGGCCAACTGCCGCGCCGCCCACTCCCGCACCTCGTCCGCCCGATGCCCGGTCCGACGTCCCGCGAGCCACAACGGATGCGCCACGTCCAGCACGTTGCACGCGTTCTGTCGGCCCTCCGCGAACCACCGGGGATCGGCGGCATGGGCCAGTACGGTGTCCACCACCCGCTCCGGGTAGGGCACCTGGACCCCGAACTGGGCGAACGAACCACGGGTCAGCCGGTAGTAACCGTTCACCAGCTGGAGCCTGCCCGCCGCCGGAGAGGCCGCCGCGCCCCACATCCCCGTCCACGGATCCACCCGCGTACCCAGCCAGCCGAACAGCGCTTCCAGCGCACCGGGCTCACCGGCCTCGGCCCCCAGCTCCCGGTTGCGATACGCGCCGGTGGCCCAGCAGTCCACCCACGCGCCCGCCGACCACGCCCGCTCCCGCCACGGCAGCGCCGCCAGCCGGGACAACAACTGACGACTCGTCAACTGCTGTACGACACGCACCGGGTGGGCGAAGCGCGAGCCCAGCAGTTCCAGCGCGTACCCCACCGACAACACGTGGTACTCGGCTCCGCCGTCCTCGATCCAGCCGTCGTGGGCGGGTGGCGGCAGCTCTCCCGGGCCGCCGCCGGGGGAGAGTTCTGGCACCAGCCCGCTCGCCGGATCCTGCAGCGCGCGCAGCCGCCCGGCATGCTCGGCGGCGGACATTCGCCCCGGGGGCGCGTCGAGCAGCAGCGCGGCGATCTCGACCGCGTCGCAGTGCGCGCGCACGGTCGCGGGAACGCCCGGACGGTCGCTGTAGCGTCCGGTGTCCTCGCTCCAGCAGCGGGCCAGCACATCGGCGGCCTGCTCCCGGGCCCGGTCGGCGAACGCGGCCACGGCGCCGCTCGGGTCACCCTCCGGCGTACCGGCCCGCGTACCGGCCCGCGCCCCGCCGCGCCCGCGGCGATCGCGCAGGGGGCGGGCCGGGTTCCCGGCGGCGATCGTCCACGGCGCCAGGTCCTTGGTGACCACGGCCCCCGCCCCCACCACACAGTGGTCGCCGATCGTCACACCGTCCAGGACGACCACGTTCGAACCGATCCACACATCGTCCCCGAGGACGATGCCCTCGCTCGTGAGCGGCTGCCGGTGCACGGGCCGGTCCGGCGCGAAGCCGTGGTTGAAACCGAGCAGCGAGGCGTGCGCGCCGATGCGGACGCCGTTCCCGAGCGTCACCCTGCCCCGCACGGTCGCGTACGGATTGACCGTGCAGTCGCTCCCGGTCCTGACCTCCCCGGTGACGTAGGCGTGCCCCGCGATGTAGGAATCCGCGCCCAGCCGCAGGACATCGGTGAACACACCGGCAGCCGACGAGACATAGCACCGGGGCCCGACGCTCGCCCCCGCGTCGGCCAGACGCTTCTGGCGCGCGGTCTGCGCGGCGCGCTGCGCGGCGGAGGCCCGCCGGGTGAAGTCCCAGGGGCAGTAGTCGAAATACGCGTCCTCGACGGAGCTGTCCGAAGCCATGCCCACGACCTTAGAGAGCGCTTACTGTCCGGGCAATCCCGCCGAGCCGAGCCGCAGTGCTGTGCCGAGCAGCGCCGTGCCGCGTCCGTGTGGTCAGCCGGACACGATGCCGAGGACCGCCGTACCGTCCTCGCCCGCCCCGTCGTCCACCGGTAGGAGCGTTCTTGCCGCGGCCCGTGTGTGGATGCCGTCGCGGCCACCGTGCCCCGCCCGTTGCCACCATGCCGCCCGTTGTTCCGATCTGCCCGCGTGCGGGTGTACGGCAGCCAGTCCTCCCCGCGGAGCCGTACCGGAACCGGCGACGGTCAGGTGCCGCCGGATCCGGTACGTACGGGAGCGTCCCGCCGCTCCCGGTCGTGGGCCGGGTGTCAGCCGGCGGTACGGGGGAGCGTACGGGTGCGGCCCATCGCGCCCAGCCAGGTGGCGGACGGCTTCGGCAGCCGCTCGAAGGTCTCCGGGTCCCAGCCGATCAGCCCGAACGTCGGCTTGTAGGAACCCCACTCGTAGTTGTCCAGCGCGCTCCAGGCGAGATAGCCGTCGATACGCAGGCCGTCCTGGAGCGCGGCGGCGACCTCGTTCAGCGCGCCGGTGTAGTAGTCGACGCGGCGGCCGTCGTCGTCGGTGGCGATGCCGTTCTCGGTGACGATCAGAGGTACGTCCGGGCCGACGACCTCGGCGGTGTGACGCAGGGCGTGGCCGACGGCCGACGGGTAGTACTCCCACTGGGTGAGGGTGCGCTCGGCGTCGTCGGCGGTGGGGACCGGGCCGTCGGCGCCGATCCTGGTCCGCGTGTAGGACTGCACGCCGATCCAGTCGTCGTCGCGGGCGGCCTCGATGAAGACGTCCTCGCGGGGGTGCCGGTAGGCCGCGGTGACGTCCTCGGCGCCGGGGAGCGCCTGGTAGACCTGGTTGGCGATGGTCCAGCCGACCCGGATGGCGGGGTTGATCGCCCTGACCTCCTTGACGGCCGCGTGGTGGGCGGCGATCACGGCGTGGGTGGTCTCCTCGTCAGGGGTCGGCAGCCCGGCCGGCGGGAAGCCGACGTCGCCGCGCCTGGCCTGGCCCGCCATGACGGCGATCATGTTGGGTTCGTTGATGGTGCAGACGTGGCCGACGCCCTCGGAGATCACCGGGGCGCAGGCCGCGACGTACCGGGCGAACAGTTCGGTCGCGCCTTCGGCGGTGAAACCGCCGCGCTCCTCGAACCACTGCGGCACGGTGAAGTGGTGCAGGGTGACCATCGGACGCAGGCCGCGCTCGACGGCGCCCTCGACCATCCGGCGGTAGTGGGCCAGCCCGGCGCGCGAGAAGCGGCCCTCGGCGGGCTCGATGCGCGCCCACTCGATGGAGAAGCGGTAGTCGGTGAAGCCGAGGCCGGCCAGCACGTCCATGTCCTCGCGCCAGCGGTGGTAGCTGTCGCAGGCGTCGAGACTGGGCTCCTGGATGTGGGTGCCCGCGGTGTGTTCCTTCACCCACCAGTCGCTGTTGGTGTTGTTGCCCTCGATCTGGTGGGCGGCCGTGGAGGCGCCCCACAGGAAGCCGTCGGGGAAGGGGACGTGGGTGTGCGTCATCGCGAAATGTCTTTCCGGTGGGTCGTACGGGGTGGGGGAGGGGGGCTACTTCATGCCCGCCGTGGCGATGCCCTGCGTGAAGTGCCGCTGGAGGGCGATGAACACCACCAGGACCGGCAGCACGATCAGGAAGGATCCGGCCATCAGCATGCCGTTCGATCCGCCCGCCTTGTTGGGGTCGGTGGCGAAGGTGGCCAGAGCGACCGGCAGTGTGTACTTGTCGGGGTCGTTGGTCGCGATGAGCGGCCAGACGAAGTTGTTCCAGGACCCCAGGAGCGTGAAGATCGAGAGCGTCGCCAGGGCGGGCTTCACCAGGGGCATCACGATCCGCCAGAAGATGTACCACTCACCGGCGCCGTCCATCCGGGCCGCTTCCAGCAGCTCGTCCGGGATCGACTGCATGAACTGACGCATCAGGAAGACCCCGAAGGCTCCCGCGGCGAACGGCAGCACCAGCCCCGCGTACGAGTCGATCAGCCGCATCCTGCTCATCAGCACGAAGAGCGGGAGCAGCATCAGGTTGCCGGGCACCATGAGCGCGCCCAGCACCAGCACGAAGATCTTGTTGCGCCCCACGAAGTTCAGCTTGGCCAGGGCGTATCCGAGCATGGAGCAGAACACCAGGTTGGACATGGTCACGAGGACCGCCACGATCACCGAGTTCATGAAGTAGAGCGGCAGATCGAGCTTGTCGAGCAGGTCCCGGAAGTTGTCCAGGGTCCACTCGGTCGGGATCCACACGGGCGGGCTCGCGGTCAGCTCGCCGGGCGTCTTGAAGGCGGACAGGACCATCCACAGGAACGGCGCCGACATGATCAGCAGGCCGAGCGCGAGCAGCGCGTAGACCAGGATCCGCTTCTTCGAGGGCCGGGTACGGCGACCGGCGGGCCGGTCCGGCTCCGGGGTCCCGGGCCGCTGGGACGGCGCCGTCGCCACGGCGCCCGGGGTACTGGTGGCGCTCATTTCGTGTTGTCCTTCAGCAGTCGGAGCTGCAGCACCGTGATGCCCATGATCACTACGAAGAGGACATACGCCATGGCGCTCGCGTAGCCCATGTGGAAGAAGTTGAAGCCCTCGCGGTACATGTTCAGCGACACGGTGAGTGTCGAGTCCGAAGGCCCGCCCTGCGTCATCACGAACGGTTCCTCGAACACGTTGAGGTAGCCGATGGTGGTGATGACCGCCGCGTAGAGCAGCGTCGGCCGCAGCAGCGGAACGGTGATCCGGCGGAACTCCTGCCAGAGCCCGGCGCCGTCCAGCCGCGCCGCCTCCCGTACCTCGGTGGGGATCGCCTGGAGTCCGGCGATGAAGAGCACCATGACCGTGCCCAGATTGCGCCAGACCGCCATCGCGATCATCGAGGGCATGGCGAGGGTCTCGGAACCGAGGAAGTCCGGTGCGGTGAGCCCCACTTCGGAGAAGAGGGCGGCCACCAGGCCGTCGCTCGGATCGAGTACGAAGCGCCACACCACGGCGACCGCCACGATGGTGGTGACCACCGGGGCGTAGAAGCCGACGCGGAAGAAGGTGCGGGCCCGGTCGATGCCGTTGTTCAGCAGGACGGCCACGACCAGTCCCAGGAAGACCGTCAGTGGCACACCGACGACCACGAAGTACGCCGTGTTGAAGAGCGACGTGAGGAACTTGTCGTCGTTGAAGAGCTTGACGTAGTTCTCGAAGCCGATGAAGTTCGCGTCGAACGGGCGTGTGACGTTGCGCAGCCCGAAATCGGTGAAGCTCATCGCCAGGGTGGCGAGGATCGGGACGGCCATTTGAACGGTATACGCATATTTTGTCGCCGTGTGCGCGGTGTGACCGATTCCGCTCCCCGGCTCGACCGGACTCGACCGGCTTTGACCGGGCTCGACCGGGCTCGGCCGGAGCCGCCGAACTCGCCGGGAACTCGCCGGGGCTCGCCTGGACTCGACCGGACCCGGTCGGCCGGTGAGGGCGGAGCGGCCGGTGTGGGCGGTGAGGTTGGTGTGGGCGGTGAGGTTGGTGCGGCCGGTCCGGCGGTCCCCGAGGCGGCCGATAGTGTGGCGGTCATGGCCGCGTTCGCGCATGACTTCCCGTTCGACCCCGCCCACGGCTGGACTCCGGACGAGTCCTCGCCCGCCCCCGCGCCCGCGGCCCCGGACGATTTCGCCGCCTTCTGGCGTGCCCGCCACGCGGAGGCCCGCGAGGTCGCCACGGACCCGGAGCTGGGACCGGTGGAGGACGAGCGGGACGGCGTACGGATCCACGCAGTGACCTTCACCTCGGTGGGCGGGGTGCGGCTCGGCGGCTGGCTCGCGCTCCCGGCCGGGGGCCCGGCGGCGTACGGGTTCGTGGTCGGCCACGGCTACGGCGGCCGCCACGCGCCGGGCCCCGACGTACCGTTGCCGCTGCCCGGCGCCGCCGCGATCCTGCCGTGCGTACGGGGCATGGGCGCCCGCGGGCGCGTGCCGGGCATCCCCGACACGGCCGACGAGCACGTCCTGCACGGCATCGCCTCCCGCGACACGTATGTCATCGGTGACTGCGTGGCGGACCTGTGGTGCGCGGCCTCGGCCCTGCACGAGCTGGTACCGGAGCTGGCGCCGACGGCCGGCGGGGCGCCGCTCGGCTATCTCGGGGAGAGCTTCGGCGGCGGGCTCGGCGCGCTGGCGCTGCCCTGGGACGAGCGGTTCGGGGCCGCCCAGCTGACGGTGCCGACCTTCGGCAACCACCCCTTGCGGCTCACCCTGCCGTGTGTCGGCAGCGGAGAGCCGTTGCGCGCCCACCACCGGGTACACCCCGAGGTCACCGAGGTGCTGCGGTACTTCGACGCCGCCACCGCCGCCACCCGGCTGGAGCTGCCCACCCTGGTCGCCGCCGCGCTGTTCGACCCCGTGGTGCCGCCGCCGGGACAGTTCGCCGTGTACGACGCCCTGGCCGGGCCGCGCGAGCTTCACGTGATGAGCGCGGGCCACTTCGAGCACCCGGGACTCGACACCGAGCAGGAGGCGCTGAGGGCCGCGCGGCGGCGCTTCTTCGCGGAGCGTACGGCGGCGCCCCGAAACGGCCGGGGGAGCGGCGGCCCTCCGCTCAGCCGCAGCCGCAGCTCGCGCGCCTGACGAGCGAGACCGGCAGCATCAGCGAGACCGGTGCCCGGCCGCTGTCGCCCAGCCGACGCACCAGCAACTCGACAGCCTGCTCGCCCAGTTGACGGATCGGCTGCCGTACGGTGGTCAGCGCGGGCCGTACGATCCGGCCCAACGGGATGCCGTCGAACCCGGTCACCGCGATGTCCTCGGGCACCCGCACCCCGCGCCGCTCCAGCGCGCGCAGCGCTCCCACCGCCATCTGGTCGTTGGCGAACAGCATCGCCTCCGGCCGCTCACCCGCCCGGTCGAGCAGGGCCTCCGCCGCCCACGCCCCCTCCGCCTGCGTCATCATGCCGACCCGCACGTCCGGCGCGTCCGGCACCGGGAGCCCGGCGTCCCGGCACGCCTCCCGGAACCCGGAGAACCGGGCCTCGGCGTCCGGGGACTCGACGCCCCCCGCGACGAACGCGAGCCTGCGCAGCCCGTGGTCCTCGATCACGTGGCGGGCGAGCGCCCGCTCGCCGTCGGCGTTGGCGACCACGATGTGATCCAGGTGGTCGATCTCGCGCGGCCCGGCGAGCATCACGATGGGCAGCCGGTTCGAGATCACCTCCAGGTCCTCCGTCGGCACGGTCCGCGCGAGAACGGCGAACCCGTCGACCCGCCCCGCGACCTTCGCCACCAGGCTCTCCGGCCCGCCTTCCAGCGAGGCGGCGATCAGCAGCGCGTACCCGTGCCGCCGCGCCGCCCGCTCCATGCCCCGGATGATCTAGTCGGAGTACAGCATCACGGCGTCGTCGGCGTCGCTCTCCGCCTCCGCGTCGGCCTCCGCGTCCGGATCGGCGTAGTCCGGGAAGCAGAGACCGAGTACACCGGTGGAGCGGCTGGCCAGGCCCCGGGCGCTGCCGCTGGGAACGTAGCCCAGCTCGCGGGCCGCCTCCAGAACCCGTTCACGGGTCTTGACGCGCACCGAATCGGGGTTGCGGTAGACCCGAGAGACCGTGGCGATGGAGACGCCCGACCGCTCGGCGACGTTGTACACCGTGGGGGCGCTCACCCGACCGACCGTCCGCTTCTTCTTCGTGTGGTTCGTACGGAGTACATGCCAACGCACGTACCGGAACTCTTTGAAAGCGCATTCACCCTAGATCGCCTGCCACGCGGCGAGCAAGGCCGCCCCGCCGCGGCCCTCGTCCGCCGCCTCCCGCCGCGGCCTCCCCGGCCGTCGCCGTACGACCCGGCCACCCGTCCGGGCTGACCGGTCCCGCCCGCGGCCGCGCCCCTCAGCCGCTGCCCCGGTTGACCTCCAACCTCCGCAGCGACCGCACGAGCAGCGGCAGCAGCATCGCCACCGCCGCCACCCCGCCGCCCGCGACCGCTACCGCCGCCGTCCCGAACGCCGCGGCGAGGAGCGGCGTGGACAGCTGGCCCAGGGGGATGGACGCGAACGACAGACACTCGTCGTACGCACCGACCCGGGAGATCAGCCGTTCCGGGATGTGGGTGTAGTTCACCGTCTCCCACACGACGGTGAAGACCTCGGCGACCACCCCCGACACGAACGCCGCGGTGGCCAGCCAGAGCGTGTCGGCGCCGGTGCCGAGCAGGATCATCGGGACGGCCGCCAGGGTCATCGAGGAGAGCGCGGGGACCATGGGCCGCCGCACCGTCAGCCGCACCATCACCACCGTGGCCAGCAGCGCCCCGGTGCCGCGGGCGCTGAGCACCAGCCCCCAGCCCCGCGCGCCGATGGTGTCGTGGGCGATCACCGGGCCGAGGATCTGCCAGATGCCCATGTGGGCGGCGTTGAAGAGGGCGAAGGCCAGGGTGACCGTCCAGATCCACGGCCTGGAGCTGAAGTACTGCCAGCCCTGCCGCAGTTCGCCGAACATCGTCGGCGCGTCCTCGGCGCGCGGGGGCAGGGCGGGCAGCGAGATCCGGGCGAAGCAGACGGCCGCCACGAGGAAGGTCGCGGCGTCGGCGGCGATCGTCCAGCCGCCTCCGGCAAAGGACGTCAGCAGACCGGCGGCGGCCGGGCCGAGGATCCGGGTCGTGTTCCGTACGGAAGCCAGCAGGGAGCTGGCCTGCTGAAGACCGCGCCCCGCCGCCAGATTCGGGACGATGCCGCGCAGCGCGGGCGTCGTGAGCCCCTGGAAGACACCGTTGAGGGCGCAGAGCGGCAGCAGCAGTACGGGGTCGCGGTGGGTGAGCAGCAGCGCCGCCACGCCGGCCTGGCTGAGCCCGGCGCCCAGACTGGTGAGGCGCAGCACGGTGTCACGGCGGTAGCGGTCGGCGATACCACCGCCGAGGACCATCGTCGCGATCATGGGGACCATCGCGGCGCTGGTGACCACGGACAGCCAGGCGGCACTGTCGGTCACCTCCAGGACGCCGAAGGCCAGCGCGATGGGCGACATGGCGTTGCCGGTCATGGAGATCGAGCGGCCGAGGAAGAACCACCGGAAGGCGGGGGAGCGCAAAGGCCGTTCGGCCGTGCGCCCGGTGCCGGACACCGCCGTCGCGTCGTCTTCGGGCGGTTCGGGCTCCCGCTTGCCTGGCGTGTCTGTCTCGGGCACGAGGGGCCACCCTGCCAGTGGGCACGGGCCGCATCAAGTGGTTTTCGCCAGGGGGACGTCGGGGCGGCGGGCGCCGGGCCCACGATGCTCGGGCCTGGTGCCGCCCCGGTCTCGCGTACGCGTTGAGACGCGGCGGGGTGGGCCGGATCAGCTGGATCAGGAAGGGGGTCGCGACGGTCTCGACGAGGGGACCGGCACGGGCAGGGCGTCGACCGGACGGCCGGACCACCGGGCGGAACCCGCGCTCGGCTACGGGCCCGAGACCCGCTCGATCCGAAGATGCCGGGGGCCGCGCAGGATGGGGCTGCGCCGGTACGGCGGTGGATCCTCGGTGAGTTGGAAGCCCTCGATCCGGGGGAGGGCGGCGCGCAGGGCGAGTTGGGCCTCCAGGCGGGCGAGCGGCGCGCCGAAGCAGTTGTGGACGCCGCTGCCGAAACCGAAGTGCTGGTTGTCCTGGCGGGCCGGGTCGAAGCGGTCGGGGTGGTCGAATCGCCGCGGATCCCGGTTTCCGGAGGCGAGGACGAGGATCAGCGGGACACCTCGGGGAATCGTGACGTCCGAGACCTCGACATCGGCGAGGGGAGTGCGCTGCGGCAGCAGATGGACCGGCGGTTCGTAGCGCAGGAGTTCCTCCACGGCCCCGGGCATCAGCTCGGGGTGCTCGCGCAGTTGCCGGAAGGCGGCGGGCCGGCGCAGCAGGGTGAGCACTCCGTTGGTGATGAGGTTGACCGTCGTCTCGTGCCCGGCGATGAGCAGGAGCGTCGCCGTCGCCATCAGCTCCGTTTTGGTGAGGGGTCCGTCGGGGCCCGAGTCGTGCACGAGGGCGGAGAGCATGTCGTCCGCCGGGTCGTCCCGGCGCTTGTCGGCGAGGTCCCCGAGGTACGCGCCCATCGCCTGGCGGGCTTCCAGTCCCGTGGCGCGGCGTCCCTCCTCGTCGCTGCCGGGCGTCAGGTCGACACTGGCGATGATCTCGTCGGTCCAGCCGCGGATCTCGGGTACGTCCGCGTGCGGCACCCCCAGCAGCCGGCAGATCACGGTGACGGGCAGGGGGTAGGCGAAGTCCTCGACGACGTCGATGACGTCCTTTCCCGACGATGACGATCCGGCCGTCTGCCGGCTCAGCGTTCACCGGGGCCCGCCCGCTCACCGACGAGGATGGCCTGCACCGGACAGGCCGCCGCCGCCCGTCGTACGTACTCCTGCTGACCGTCGGGGACGGCGGGCGCGAACATCAGAGCCTCCTCGCCGTGCAGTTCGAACACCTCAGGCGCGAGGAACGCGCACTGCGCGTATCCCTGGCAGCGATTGAGGTCGACAACGATTCGCATCCAGGTTCACTTTTCCGTGCGTCGCCCGCCGTCTCCGTCCTATGTCCTGCGGGCGGCGGGCGCGAGCGGTGCTGGGCCATGGAGGGGCGAGGAGCACCGGTACGGACTCGCCGTCACCGGGCGATGACGCGTACGGGAGAGGCGAACGCGGCGCGATACAGGCACCGGGGAAGGCGATGTCGGGGAACGCGCGGGCACGGAAGTGGGCGGCCGTGGCGCCGGTGGAGAAGAGGACGAGGCAGGTCGCGGCGGCGACCCCGGCGGCCCGGCCCCCGAGGAGCCCGACCACGAGCCCGACCACGAGCCCGGCGACCCCGGGGGCCTTCAGCGCGGCGAGCGCCGGAAGCCGGGAGCCGGGAGGCGGGAGACCCACTTCGGCCGAGTCGGCCAGACGAACCGGGCCTTCGCGAGGTCCGCGACACGGCGGCTCCGCCACCGGCCCGTCAGCGGCCCGCCACCGACCCGTCAGCGGCGTCGGCCCGGGAGAGGTCGGTGCCGTCCGGGCACCCGCCGACGCCACCGACCCCGTCGACCAGGACTTCGTACGCCGCTGCCTGGACAGCGAACCACCCGGACCCGGGCCGACGGCCCCCTGATCCGGCGCGGCTCGTACCTACGGGTTCGCGGGCCCCGTCTGCTGCACGACTTCGAAGGACCATACGGTGGACCCGCTCGCGGCGGGCTTGGGGCGTTCGCCGTTGCCCGCGTCACCGCCCTGGTGTGCCGCCTTCATGGGGCCTTCCATCCATGCCTGGAAGGACGCCTCGTCCTGCCAGCGCGTGTAGACGAGGTAGTTGTCGGTGCCCTCGACAGGGCGGAGGAGTTCGAACCACTCGAACCCGTCGGAGTTCTCCACGGCGTGGGCGCGGGAGGCGAAGCGCTTCTCCAGCGTCTCCCGCTGCTCGGAGGGGACAGTCAGTACGTTGATCTTGACTACGCTCATGAACCCCATCCTGCCGCACGGCGACGCGCGGCGGACAAGCACCCCGTTCCGCGCCGGTACCGGCGCGACCGCTAGGACCTGTCTGACACATCCCGCCTGGCTCGCGGTGTCTGGCACGCACGCTCGCGGCGTTGTCGGGATCACCCCAGTACGTCCAGTACGGGGGCGATCCTCCGCCTTGCGGGAGCGCTCGGCATCCGAAAGACGCATCAAGCGCCGAGGCGGAGGGAGCGAAGCGAGCGCAGCGCACCAGACACCGCAAGCCCCGCCCTACGGGCGGACGGCGCCATGTGTCAGACAGGCCCTGGCCCGGCGGACGAGTTGGCGGAGCCGGTCGCGGCGTGGGACGGCGCTCCGTCGGCGGTGGGCCCCGCGTCGGTGGACACCCGCCCTACGCCCCGGTGCGGTGTGCCAGACCGTCCAGGATGAGGGCCGGCCCCGCCTCGAACGCCGACTCGTGATCGATCGGCGGCACATCGGCAGGCAGCTCCGCGCCGTCGCCGGGGCCGGTGTCCGCCTGCTCCTCCAGCGCGCTGCCGACCGTGAAGCGCCCGGTCGGTCAGCATCGCCATGGCCGCGTCCCGCTCGGGGACGCCGGAGGCGACGAGGAAGGCCATCTTGCGGCGGATCCGGTCCAGGTCCGCGAGGGGGGTGCTGCCGGCGTGGAGCCGTGCCCCGTCGCGGCGCGACAGCAGGGTGCGCCGGAAGCTCCTGCTGCTCCTGGGCGGGCACGAGACCACCGCCAACATGATCAGCCTCGGCACCCTCCTGCTGCTGCGGCACCCCGAGCGACTCGCCCTGATCCGCGACGCGGACGACCCCGCCGTCATCCGCGACGCCGTCGAGGAACTCCTGCGCTACCTCACCATCGTCCACCTCGGCCGCCGCCGTACCGCCCTGGAGGACATCGAGATCGCCGGCCGCACCATCAAGGCCGGAGACGGTGTCATCCTCCTCGGCGAACTCGCCAACCGCGACCCCTCGGTCTTCCCCGAGCCCGACCGCCTCGACATCACCCGGGACGCCCGGCGGCACCAGGCGTTCGGTGCCGGTGCCCACCACTGCGTCGGACAGCCCCTGGCCCGTATGGAGTTGCAGGCCATCTATCCCGCGCTCTTCCGCCGCATCCCCACCCTCCGTGCTGTCGGCGACCTCGACGCCATCCCCTTCAAGTACGACGCCGTCATCTACGGCCTGCACGAACTGCCCGTCACCTGGTAGCCCCGGCCGGACCGCGGGCGTCGTGGCGGGCCGGGCGCGCCGCCCACGACGGCCGTCCCCCGGGACATGACCGGGGAAAAGGGATCTGTCCGGCTCCGTGTGTGGAGAAATAGAAACGGGTCCCCCCGGCGTGCAACCCTCCGGAAACCGGCGGTGTCTGACCTTCGGAGGAACCGTTTTCCCCCGCGGTTCACCATCCTGTTGTCGATGTCTCACCGAGGATGATCCCCACATGGTCCAGATCCCCTCCGGCCGCCGTACGCTCCGCCGGACCGCGGGCGCGGTCGGCGCCGTCGCGCTGCTCGCGCTGGGTGCCGCCCCCGCCATCGCCGCCGACCCCACCACGGGAGTGGCCCTCGGCAAGCTCGGCCCGATCGACGGAGTCAAGCCAGGCGGCGACGTCGAAGTGCCCGCCACCTTCACCAACACGGGCTCGGCTGCGCTGAACAAGGTCTATCTGTCGTACAGCGTGACGCGCGGTCTGAGCCACACGGAGCTTCCCGCCAACTGCCTTCGCTACGAGATCCCTTCGTACGACGAGGCGCCGAGCCGGTCCGAGGCGGTCTGCGAGTTCGAGCAGACCGTCGAGCCCGGTGTCGTCTACGCGCCGGAGAAGACACTGACGCTGAAGGCCGCCGGGCACATCCTGTACGACCGGCTCCGGGTGGTCGTGGGGACCGAATTCACGGGCCCCGACGAGAACGCCTCGGATCCGGTGCGGGGGACCGCCGCGGCCGTGAAGCTCGTCGAGCGGCCCGACGACACTCCGGCTACGGGCGGGGGCGAGGACGCGGACGCCGCCGACATCGCGGTGAACGCGGACAACACGGCCGACTTCCAGGTCTCCGGCGCGGAGTTGCGGGGGGCCGTCGGGGACACGGTCGACCTCAAGGTCAAGTTCACCAACGCCGGGCCGGGCTGGGTGCTGCGGGACCTCGGCGTGGCGCCCGTCGAGGTGCTGGTCGACCTGCCCGAGGGCACGACGGTCACCAAGGACAACGGGTACTGCGACCGGCGGACCGGCGGCGGTTACTCGTGCGGCACGAGCCAGTCGTGGGTCACCGAGGGCGGCGGCGAGACGTACACGTTCAAGGTGCGGATCGACAAGAAGGTGGACGGCGCGAAGGGCTCCGTCGCGCTCGGCGGGCCCGCCCGGCCCTACGACAAGGTCCCGTCCAACGACAAGGCCGACATCACCCTCGACGTGACCGACGGGGGTTCGGCCTCCGGCGGCTCCTCGACCACGTCCGGCGGGTCCGCGTCCGCCTCCGGCGGCTCCGGTGCCGCGACGGCGGGCGGATCGGATTCCACGGGCGGCTCGGCCACCGGCTCGACGGGTGGTTCCACGGGTGGTTCCACGGCCGGTTCGACCGGCGGTGCCACGGCCGGTGAAGCCACGGCGACGGGCGGCGCCGGTTCCGCCTCGACCACCGGGGGCGGCCTCGCCAACACGGGTTCCGGCACGGTCCTGCCCCTCGCGGGCGCGGCCGTCGTGGCAGCCGGGCTCGGCGCCGGTACGGTGCTGCTGGCGCGTCGCCGCGCGGTGCGCGAGTAACCCGCCGACGCCTCGACCGGGCGGACGACACCCCGACAGCCGGACGGCCCACGCTCATTGCCGCGTGGGCCGTCCGGCTGTCGTTGCCGCCGCGCCGCGCCGGGCCGGGCCGGGAACCTGCCAGGAATCAGATGGACGACGCCGGGGAGCACGGACCCTCGGGGGCGGAGGGATGCGGCGGACCCGGTCAGGCTCCGTGAGCGGTCAGGACGTAACCCTCGGGACCGGTGAAGGAGAACATCGGCCCGAACGGGCTGTCCCGCAGGGGGGTGAGGATCTCGACGCCCTCCGCGGCGAGCTTGTCGTGCAGCGCCTGGGCGTCGGGGGTGGAGAACCACAGGGCGACACCGAGCCCGGGGCGACCGGCGTCCAGATCGGTGCCGGGGAGTGGCTCACGTACCGCCAGCGGGCAGGGCTTGGTGTCGAACACGACGGCGCCGGGGGGAGAGGCGGGACTACGGACGAGGCCGAGGTGCTCCTCGCAGAACCGGGCGGCGGCCGCTACGTCACGGACCTGGAGGGCGACGAAATCGGGGCCGTCGATGCGGATGGACATGGGGTTCCTCCTGGATTCAATGTCAGTACTTTGACATAATCGACGCTAGGACACTCCCCCTCGGATGTCAAAGTACTGACATGAAAGGCGGCCCCGCGTGGAGCCACCGCACCCGGCCGACGATGTGCTCGCCCATGTGGGATACCGGCTCAAGCGGGCCCACGCCGCCCTGCGTGGTGCCATGGACAAGGCTCTGCGGGAGCAGGGCCTGACCGTGCCGCAGTACGCGTGTCTCGAAGTCCTGGCCGCGCGGCCAGGCATGTCCAACGCCGACCTCGCGCGCGCCACCTTCGTCACGCGCCAGTCCATGAACGTGGTGATGCGCGGTCTGCAGGACGCCGGACTCATCGACCGGCCGGGCACCGTCGACGTCGGCCGCGCCCGCCCCACCACCCTCACCCCCGAGGGCAGGCGGCGGCTCCAGGGCGCGCAGGAATCCGTCTACGCCATCGAGGCCCGCATGGTCCGCGCCGTCCCCGAACGCCGCCTGGCCGCTCTCCTGGCGGACTTCGACCGCATAGCGGAAGCACTCGACGGCTGACGTCGACGTCCGAGGGGGCATGGAGGCACGCCCCGGGAACGCCGCGGGGGCCGGTGATCAGCCCCGGCGCGGTGGCGGCGACCAGGAGTCCGGTGGGGTTCGGTGGAGAGCCGGTGCGCCCGTCCACTGTGCTGACACTGCGACGCGTCGGCGGCGGCGGCGCCGCGATCCGGTTCCGCCCCGCGCGTTCCTGACCCGTCCGGTTCCCGACGGCGGCGGGCCGCGCGGGACCGTTGTGTGGCTCCCCGTTATGACGGGCTCGGGGCGGGGCCCATCCCGCGCAGCTGCCGGATGGTCCCGCCGAGCTTCGCCTGGAACGGTTCGAGCATCTCCTCAGGCGCGCTGACCACCCAGCGCGAACCGACCAGATACGTGCCTCCGTACATGCCGGCGGTCTCCAGCCACGTCTCCTTGTACCGCTCCTCGGGGAAGGTGGTGATGGCGTAGTCCGCCTCCCGCGTCTGGCAGACCCCCACCCGCAGTTCCTCCGCCTCGGTGCGGATCTTGACCTTGCACCCGGTCAGGTTGGCGATCACCTCGACCCTGGCGGGCGCCACGGCCACGATCTCGGGGGCGGATGTCTTCGACCGGCCGCGCTGCGGCGCGGCGTCGTCCTCGCCCCCGTCGCCGCAGGCCGAGGCCAAGGGCAGGATCAGCAGGCTGCCGACGAGGGCGCCGCCGCGCAGCAGGCGGGCGGCGGACAGGTTGCGGCCGGTGTGTCCTGGCGGTTGACGCTGTGGCACGTCGCCTCTCCGTCTCCGAGCTGTTCCCGCCCGCGCGGGCGGTCAGGCGTACGAGCGGAGATACGGACGAACTCCGGTGTCCGTTCATTCCGTATGCCATGGCAGGTCCGCGGGGTGGCCGGCCGATCAGGGCGGCGGAGCGGTCGGCCGATCAGGGCGGCGGAGCGGCCGTCGGCCTCGATGACGCCCTGAGGGTGGTGGAGCCCAGACGCCAGCCTCGTGTCCACGGTGCCGCGACGCGGACCGGGACCGCGCCGTGTCGCGGCCGGTTCACCGGATGCCCCGGGGCCCCCACGGCGGTGGATGGTCCGGTGGGGCTGCGCGTTTCCGGTCAACATGTCGATCAGGCCGTGGGGTGCGTTGTCGCCGTAGAGCGACTCGTGGCGGCGCATGCCATCGATGGCGGCCGCGCCGCTGCGGGGGCGGATGCGGCGACGGTCGCTCGAACACGCGAAGAACGTGACCCGGACTCGCCCGAGCATTGACATGTCCTTGTCGAGCCTGCAGGCTCGCAGAGATGACAACGTTGTCTCGACGGAAAGAGGCGAGTCATGCGGATGTTCAGGAGACGTGGGCGAGGCGCGGCGGCCGGTGTTGTCGTGGGCGCGCTCGTGGCGGGTTCGCTGGGGGCGGGTGCCGCCTCGGCCACCTCGACCGACCGGGCCGACGCGGGCCGGGCGGCAGGTGTGACGGGCGCGGCGCCGGAGGCGGGCGGGTACTGGGCCACGTCCTACGAGCCCGGTACGCCCAGGCCCGCCGGGTTCCCGGCCCAGGGGCCCGCGCGAAATCTCCGCGGCGAGACCGCTCGGGTCACCACCACCGTGCGTGAGGTGCGCTCGGGCCACCCCAACGACACGAGCGCGAAGGAAGGCGTCGGGAACCTCGCCGACCAGGACTCCGACACCAAGTGGTTCGCCCGTGACAGCGGTCGGCCCACCAGGGGCGAACCCGTCCACGTGATCTACACCCTCCGTGCCCCGGCGGCCGTCACCGGCTACTCGCTCACCTCGGCGAACGACGCGGCGCCGCGCGACCCCGCCGCGTGGACCCTGCTCGGGAGCGACAGCGACGTCGCCGCGAAGGACGCGGACGACCCCTCGTGGCAGGTTCTGGACGAGGAGGAGGGGCAGCGGTTCGGCGCCCGTGGGCAGACCAACTTCTACCCGGTCGACACCCCGCCCGCGTATCGCCACTACCAGCTCCGCATCAGCGACAACTGCGCCGACCGGTGCGAGGGTTCGGCCGGTGACCACGACAGGCTCCAGCTCGCCGACTGGACGCTGCGCAGCTCCGCGGGCTCCTCGGCCTCGGCGCTCGGGGTCTCGGTCGAGAACGCCGACTCCGTGGGCGCGGCCGACGGCTCGGCCGCCCTGCGGTACTCGGGCCGCGTCCTCGCCGCCGGGCCGGCCTCCTCCACGGTGGTCCTGCGCTCGGGGCTCGACATCCCGCTCGGGCGCGAGTCGAGGCTGCGCTACGCGATCCGCCCGGATGATGCCGCCTCCGCCCACATCGCCCTCGACATCGTCCACACCGACCGGGACGGCCGGCACCCCCGTACCCACGCGGCGAGCACCGGCGGCCGGAGACCCGCCCCGGGGAAGTGGAGCACGGTGTCGGCCGACCTCGGCGCCCTCGCCGGGAGGCGGGTCAGTGAGATCCGGTTGCGGTACGCCGACGCACACGCCGAGTCGGGCGCCGAACCCACCGGATGGATCGACGACCTCGGCATCGGCAAGCCCGTCCTCGACGCCTCGACCACCTGGAGCTACCTCGACACGCCGGACATCGACCCGGCGCGCGGCGAGAGCGACCGTACGGCGTGGACCCGGTCCGGCTTCGACACGGGGGACGTGCCCTGGAAGAAGGCCCCCGGTCCCTTCGGCGTGAAGAACGACGGCACGGACCTCGGCCCCGACTACCCGGTCCGGACCAAGCTGAGGCTCCGCAAGGACACGGGCGGCACTATCGAGGCGTACTTCTTCCGGACCTCCTTCTCGATGGATCGGGCCTCCCTCGACGCGATCACCGGGCTGCTCGGTACGGTCGTCCACGACGACACCGTGACCGTCTATCTCAATGGCCGCCGAATCGCGGGCCGCGGCGACGGAGAGATCGAGAAGAACCTTCAGTACCAGACCCCGGAAGGCACCACCGGCAAGGGCGACCCGGCCACCACCCGCTTCAGCGTTCCGGTGTCGGCCCTGCGGGAGGGGACCAACACCCTGGCCGTCGAGGTTCACCAGAGCAACAGCACCAGTTCCGACGCCTACTTCGGACTCGCCTCGCTCGCGCAGACCGCCGACTCCCTGCCCTTCACCGACGAACAGCTCGGCACCTCCTACGCCTCCGACACCCGGCCCACCGCCCCCGGCGGCGGTGACTACGTCACGTGGCTGCTGCGCTCGTTCGACCACGCACGGAACACACCGTCGCTCATGGGAACCAACAATCCCCTGCCGAGGGGGACGACGTACGAGGAGCTGACCGCCGCCAACGACCGCATGGTCGTCGACATCAACAACGCACCCTCCGGCCCCGGCGATCGCCGGGTGCACAAGGCGCTGGTGGACGGCGCGAGCAGTCCGTACCGGACCATGGCGGACGGGCTGGGCAGCACCCTCGGCCCCCTCTACAGCCAGGCGTTGAGGAACGGTGAACTGCCCAAGGCCGAGGCGCTGCTGTCCGGTCGCGTCGAGAAGACCCCCGACTCCTCCGCCGACTGGTACCAGACCGCGAAGAACAACTACCAGTACAAACGACCCTTCGTCCGTATGGGGTTCACCCACGACAGCGGTCTCATCGAGCGGTGGGACAGCCCCGGCGGCTACGACGGTCTCGCGGGCGACGGCTCCTTCCCGAGCGGACACACCAGCCACGGCTACGCGCAGGGCATCGTCCTCGCCACCCTGCTGCCCGAACTGGCACCGCAGATCCTCGCGCGCGCCTCCGAGTACGGCGACCATCGCATCCTGCTGGCCTTCCACTATCCGACCGACATCATGGGCGGCCGGATCGTCGGCGGGAAGACCGTCCAACTGCGCTGGTCCGACCCGGAGTTCCGGAAGCTCCTGGAGCAGGCGAAGACGGAGCTGGAGACCGTCCTCACGCAGAAGTGCCGGGAGGCCGGGGTGGGCGGTTCGCCCGCGCGGTGTGCGGCCCGCGGGACGCCGTACCTGCCCACGGGCGAGGCGCTCACGGTGTACGAGCAGCGGCTGACCTACGGCTTCCCGCGCATCGGCGCGCAGGACCGGCCACCGGCCGTACCGGACGGGGCCGAGGACCTGCTGCGCACGGCGCACCCGAAACTGACCGATGCCCAGCGGCGCACCGTGCTCGCCGCCACCCAGATTTCCTCCGGTGCCGTGCTGGACGAGCAGGGCGACGGGGGGAGCTGGCAGCGGATCGACCTCGCGGCGGCGATGGCCGCGAAGGTCACCGCGCACCGCGACGGCACGCTCACCGTCGACGGGGTGCGGGTGAACGCCGGGGGAGTGCGGGTCGGGAAGTAGCGCTCCGCGGGCCCCGGTGGCCGTCGGCCGGGGCCCGCGGAGGGCGCCGCGTTCGGGGCCCGCCTCGTGCCGACGGCGCGGGCCGCCGGGGCGCGGGGCGACCCGGGACGGGTACGGCCCGGGGGTGTGGCGGGCCGGGCGTCGTCGCCCTGGCATGATCTGGGGCATGGTTGAACGTGTGATCGCCGCGTGTGACGGGGCGTCGAAGGGAAATCCCGGGCCCGCCGGCTGGGCCTGGGTCGTCGCGGACGCCGAGGCCGGCGAGGTCGCCCGCTGGGAGGCGGGGGCGCTCGGTACGGCGACCAACAACGTCGCCGAACTCACGGCGCTGGAGCGCCTGTTGAGCGCCACGGACCCGGCCGTCGCGCTGGAGGTCCGGATGGACTCGCAGTATGCGATGAAGGCCGTCACGACCTGGCTGCCCGGCTGGAAGCGCAAGGGCTGGAAGACGGCCTCCGGCAAGCCCGTCGCCAACCAGGAGCTGGTCGCCCGCATCGACACCCTGCTCACCGGCCGCTCGGTGGAGTTCCGCTACGTGCCCGCCCACCAGGTCGACGGCGACCGCTTCAACGACTTCGCCGACCGGGCGGCCAGCGACGCCGCCGTCACCCAGCGGGCCGCCGGGAGCGCACTCGGCTCCCCGCAGCCGCCGCCCGCGTCCGCCGCCGCCCGCCCCACGGGGAGCCGGGGCTCCTCAGGCGCGGCGCCGAAGGCGGGCGCCACCGCGTCGAAGCGGCGCGCCCCGGGGAGCGCGAAGCGGACCCTCAACGCGAAGTTCCCCGGCCGGTGCCGCTGCGGACGCGCCTACGCCGCCGGAGAGGCCATCGCGAAGAACACCGAAGGCTGGGGCCACCCCGCCTGCGCCACCGCCGAGGTGTGAGGTCGCCGGTCTCCGGGCGGCGGGGCCCCGTCAGCCCGCATCGGGCCCCCGTCAGCCCGAACCGGGCCCCCGTCAGCCCGCTCCGGCGTCCAGCAGTCCCGTGACCCAGCGGTGGAACGCGCCGATGTGATGCTCCGAGGGAACGAGCACACCTCCCTCGCGGTACGCGCGCGAGGCCATCCCCGGCTGGGTGCGCTCACACGCCTCGAAGTCCTGGGTGTTGACACGGTGGAACAGCTCCACCGACCTGGACAGGTCCGCGCCCCCGGCGACCGCCTCGGGCGCGTACAGCCAGTCGCACTCCACGACCGTACGGTCGTGGGCGAGCGGGAACATCCGGTGCACGATCACATGGTCCGGCACCAGATTGACGAACACCGTCGGTTTCACGGTGATCGCGTAGTACCGGCGGTCCTGCTCCTCCGCGATCCCGGGGAGCCGGCCGGGTCCCGCGCTGCCGTCCACGGTGAAGCCCCGCGCCCCGGGGGCGAACGCGGCGCCGTGGCCCACGTAGTACTGGGCCGCGTAGCCCTCGGCGAACTCCGGCAGGATCTCGGTCAGTTCGGGGTGGATGGTGGCGCAGTGGTAGCACTCCATGAAGTTCTCGACGATCAGCTTCCAGTTGGCCCGCACGTCGTAGCGCACCCGCCGCCCGAGTGCCAGCTCCTCGGTGCGGTAGCGGGCGATCGACGCCGCGTCGCCCAGCCGCTCCACCGCCGCGCCCATCACCGTCTCCTCGAAGGACGGCGGCTCGTCCGCCAGACACAGCCAGAGATAGCCGAGCCACTCGCGCACCCGCACCGCCGTCAGCCCGTACGCGGTCCTGTCGACATCCGGCATCCGCACCAGGTTGGGCGCGGCGATCAGCCGGCCGTCCAGGTCGTATGTCCAGGCGTGGTAGGCGCATTGGAGGTTGCGGCGCACCTCGCCGGACTCCTCGGTGCACAGCCGGGCGCCCCGGTGCCGGCAGATGTTGAGGAAGGCGCGCGGCTCTCCCGCCCTGTTCCGCGTGACGAGCACCGACTCGCGGCCGACGCGCACGGTGCGGAACGCGCCGGGCCCGGTCAGGTCGGAGCCGCGTACCGCGCAGAACCAGAGCGACTCGAAGATCTTCTCCTGCTCCTGCCGGAAGACCTCCGGATCGGTGTAGAAGCGGCCGGGAAGCGTCCGGATCAGGCTCGGGGCCCTGCCGCTGCCCACGGACGCGGGCGTGGTCGTCATGGTGGTGCCGCCTCTCAGGCTGCCGCGGCGGGGAACCGGCGCGGATCAACAGCTCGGGGGAGTGCCGGGTGGAGCGGGAGAGCGCGGGAGAGGCCGTCACGTCGTACGCGGCTGCCCCGGGCCTCTCCGGAGGGGGTCGGTGTCAGCGGCGGATACGGGCCATCTCCGGGTCGAACAGCGGCTCGCGCGCGACGGTCGCCGGAACCTTCTCCCCGAAGTATTCGACGGACACGGCCGTCCCCGGGACGGAGTCGGCCGCGGGCAGCCAGGCGTAGGCGACGGTCCTGCCGATCGAGTAGCCGTAGCCGGCGCTGGTGACGTAGCCGACGGGCGCCCCGTCCACGTACACCGGCTCGTTCCCGAGCACCACCGCCGCCGGATCGTCCAGGGTCAGACACGTCAGCCTGCGGGTGACGGTCTCCTCGGACAGCCCGGCCAGCGCGGCCCGGCCGGTGAACTCGCCCTTGTCCGGCCGGACCGCGAAGCCGAGACCCGCCTCGTACGGGTTGTGCTCGGTCGTCATGTCCTGCCCCCAGGCCCGGTAGCCCTTCTCCAGCCGCAGGCTGTCGAAGGCGCCGCGTCCGGCGGCGACGGCGCCGAGCGGCCGGCCGGCCTCCCACAGGGTGTCCCACAGCCGCAGCCCGAGATCGGCGCTCGTGTACAGCTCCCAGCCCAGCTCGCCGACGTAGCTCAGCCGCATCGCCGTCACCGGTACGTACCCGATGTACGTCTCGCGGCACCGGAAGTAGCCGAACCCCCGGTGCGAGAAGTCGTCGCCGGTCAGCGGCTGCACCAGATCCCGGGCGAGCGGCCCCCAGACGCCGACGCAGCACGTACCGGACGTGATGTCCCGGACCCGGACGTCCGCCGGGGCGTGCCGCCGCAGCCAGTCCAGGTCCCGGGCGCTGTTGGCGCCGACCTGGAACCGCCGCTCGCCGAGGCGCGCGACGGTCAGATCGCTGCGCACCCCGCCCGCCTCGTCGAGCAGCAGGGTGTACGTCACGGAGCCGGGCCGCTTCGCCAACTGGTTGCTGGTCATGCGCTGGAGGAAGGCGAGCGCTCCTGGCCCCGTGACCTCCAGCCGCCGCAGCGGCGTCATGTCGTACAGCGCGACCCGCTCGCGGGTGGCCCGCGCCTCGGCCGCCACGATCGGCGACCAGTGCCGGGCCGACCAGGCGTCGCGCGGCGGGAGTTCGAGCGATCCGGCGAGCGGCGCGTTCGCCTCGTACCACTGCGGACGCTCCCACCCCGCGCTCTCCAGGAGGACCGCGCCCAGCTCCCGCTGCCGTCCGTGGAACGGTGGGACGCGCAGCGACCTGGCCCGTTCGGCGGGCTGGAGGGGGTGGACGATGTCGTACACCTCGTCGAACTGCCGCGCGCCGCGCTCCGCCACGTACGCGGGCGAGAGCTGGACGTCCTCGAAGCGCCGCACATCGCACGCGTGGACGTCGACCGGGGGACGGCCGTCGGTCAGCCACTGCGCGACGGCCCGCGCGACTCCGGCCGAGTGGGTGATCCACACGGCCTCGGCCAGCCAGAATCCGCGCAGTTCGGGCGATTCGCCCAGCAGTGGCATCCCGTCCGCCGTGAAGGAGAAGACCCCGTTGAAGCCCTCCTCGACCTGGCTGTCGGCGAGGGCCGGTAACAGCCGCCCCGACTCCTGCCAGGCCCGGCCGAAGTCGCCCGGGGTGAAGGGCAGCGAGGACGGCATCACCGGGGACGCGTCGTACCCGGGCAGGGTGAACGGGTCGACGGGCAGCGGCCGGTGGTCGTACGAGCCGATGCCGATCCGGTCGCCGTGCTCGCGGAAGTACAGGTCGGCGTCCTGGAAACGCAGGATCGGCCGCCCGCCCGGCGCGCTCTCCCCGGCGAGCCCGCCGAGTCCGGGCAACGGCGCGCTCTTGGCGTACTGGTGTGCCAGCGGGAGCAGCGGTACGGGCACACCGGCCAGCTTCCCGATCACCGGCCCCCAGAGCCCGGCCGCCGAGATCACGACATCGGCGGGGAAGGTCCCCCGGTCGGTCACCACCCCGGTGACCCGGCCGCCCGCCCGGTCGACGCCGGTGACCGTGTGCCGCTCCAGGAAGCGCGCGCCGCGCTCCCGCGCCCGCCGGGCCAGCGCGCGGCAGGCGGGCACGGCGCGCACCAGACCGTCGTCCGGAGTGTGGAAGCCGCCGAGGAGCCGGTCGGGATCGAGCAGCGGCCACAGCTCGGCGCACCGGCGCGCGGTGATCAGCTCGCCCGCCACCCCCCAGGACGCGGCCCAGCCGGCCTTCCGGTGCAGATCGGCCCAGCGCTCGGGCGTGGTGGCGACCTCCAGGCCGCCCACCGGGTCGAAGCAGGGCACCCCCTCCGCGTCGAGACGGCGAAGCCGCCGCGCCGTATAGGCGGCGAAACGGGTCATCGTCCTGGAGGGATTGGTGCTGAAGAGCAGGCCGGGCGCGTGCGAGGTGGAACCGCCGGGGGCGGGCAGCGGCCCCTGGTCGAGGACGGTCACATCGGACCAGCCGCGCTCCGTCAGCTCGTCGGCGAGGGAGCAGCCGACGATGCCGGCTCCGATGACGACGACGCGCGCCGCGCTGCCGGGCGAACCCGTGGCGGTGGCGGACGTACTGGACATACCCCTCCTCGGATCGGTGCGTTCGGGGGTGTGCTGTTGCGCGGTGCGGTACGTGTTGCGCTCTGGGAGGCATCCTGAGAACGGCGCGGGCGGGTGTCAAGAGGGCACCTTCACGGACGGGCAAAGGCCGGAATCCGGAGCGCCGCACGCCGCCCGCACCCGCGCTCACCGCGCCCGCCGCGCCCGCCGCGCCCGGCGGCCGACCCTCCGGATCAGGCCACCGGGACCCGGGCAACCGGCCACCGGGACCCGGGTGTCAGGCCACCGGGACTCGGGCAACCGGCCACCGGGGCCCGGGTGTCAGGCCACCGGGACCCGGGTGTCAGCCGCCGTACCCCATGCGCTGCGACAGCTCCCGGGCCGCCTCCACCACCTTGCCCGCCGTCCCGGGCAGCGACTCCTCCGTCATCCGGTACGCGGGGCCCGACACCCCGATCGCCCCGACGACCGAGCCGTCGAACGCCCTGACCTCGGCACCGACGGCGTTCAGCCCGTCCTCCAGCTCCTCCACGGTACGGGCGTGGCCCCGCTCCGCCACCGTCGCCAACTCGGCGCGCAGCGCGGTCCTGCCGGTGATCGTCCGCGCGGTGAAGCGCTCCGGCCCGCGCCCCAGGAACTCCTCGCGCCGCCCCTCGGGGAGGTTGGCCAGAAGTACCTTCCCGGTGGCCGTCGCGTGCAGTGCGAACCGCCGTCCCAGCCAGTTGTGCGCGGTGACGGCGGCCGAACCGCGCGCCTGCATGATGTTGACGGCCGCGTCCCTGTCCAGAATCGCGATGTTCGCCGTCTCCCCGGTGTCGTCGGCCAGCGCCCGGAGCACCGCGACGCCCTCCTGCGAGATGTCCAGCCGCAGCGCCGCCGCGCCGGCCAGCCGCAGCACCCCCACGCCCAGGTAGTACTTCCCCCGGTCCTTCTCCTGATCGACGAGACCGCGGCTCTCCAACACTCCCAGCAGCCGGAACGCGGTCGATCGGTGCACGCCCAACTCGTCTGCTATGGCGCTGACTCCGGCCTCGCCCCGCGCGGCGAGAATTTCCAGTACGCTCACCGCCCGCTCGACGGACTGAACGGATCCCGCCCCGCCCCGCTTCGCCTCACGCGTCTCGTCGGTCTCGTTCGTCTCGTTGGTCTCTTCAGTTGTGTTCACGATGCTTCTGTTCCCATCACCCGCGAATCGATCCGGCCGTCATCCCTGGAAGCACTTGACGGCCGGGCGTCCGGCCAGGATTCTGTTGCGCATCGCGCCCCGCGATGCGTCATGCGCAACCGTATTTGGATCGTGTGAGGGGGGCCAGTGTTTCCCGTCTGCCGCCTTGAGGATCTGCCCGAGGGCGAGGCCGTCCGTATCGACACGGAACCGCCGATCGCCGTGTTCCACGCCGATGGCGAGTTGTACGCGATCGACGACACCTGCACGCACCAGGACGCCGCCCTCTCCCAGGGCTGGATCGAGAACTGCCAGGTCGAATGCCCGCTGCACGGCGCGACGTTCGACCTGCGCACCGGACACCCCACGTGCCCGCCCGCCCGCACGCCCGTCCGCACCCACCGGGTCGAAGTCGTCGACGGGGTCATCCACGTCCTGCCCGGCGCTCCGACGCCCGCGGTGGCGGGCGCGGTGGGCGCGGCCGGTATACCGGTGGCGGGGGAGGGCGGACCCGGCTGAGGGACGGTCCTGCCGCGCGGTGGTCCGGCCCTCCTATCCGGCCGCGGTCCCGGCGTCCAGGGCCATCGCGGTCTCCAACGAGACCAGGCGCGAGTTCTGCAGCGTGGCGACTTCCCAGCGGTCGTTCTGCCACACCACGGCGAGCAGCTGCATGAAATAACGGCTCGGGGGCGGCTCCTCCTCGCCCGGCATCACCATGCCGACGCGGTGGTGCACCACGCCCCAGCCCGGCTGGACGATCCGGGCGAACGGCACCTCTCCCCGTACCAGCCGGGAACCCTTCAGCACCGTATCGAAGAGCGGCTGATTGAACGCGATCACCTGCTCGCGCCCCTTGTGAATGGATCCCTCGAAGTCCACCAGCTCGGCGTCATCCGCGAAATCGGCGACGAACGCGGTGGCGTCACCCTGGTTCCAACCCTCGTTCATCCGGGCCGGGATGGCGCTCATCGCTTCGACCGACTGTTCCATGGTGATCGCCTTTCCGCTCTCCGTACGTTCAGTGACCATCCTCGCTCGGCCGGGCAGCGGAAGCGTTGACCGTCCGCGCACGGTTGTTGGACGTGAGCGTCCCCGCGTTGTACCCGTAGGCGGCCTTGAACAGCCGGCTGAAGTGCGCCGGATCGGCGAACCCCCAGCAGGCGGCGACGGCTGCGACAGTGCGGTCGGTTCCGGCCAGGTCCGCGCGGCACCGCTCCAGGCGCCGCCGGCGAATCAGGGCCGCCACCGTCAGAGGCTGGGCCTCGAAGAGCTTGTGCAACTGGCGCACGGACATGTGGTGCGCCGCGGCCACCATCGCCGGGCCGAGGCCCCGGTCGGACAGCCTCGCCTCGATGAAGCCGACGATCCGGCTGCGCAACGCCTCGTCGGCGACCGGACGCACCCGGCCCAGCTGCGCCGAGAGCGCCACCGAGATCAGCTCGATCACCGCTGCCGCCGACCTGTCCGCCTCGTCGGCGCGGAAACCGTCCAACGACCGGGCCATGTCGCGTGCGAGCGACGACACCAGGGCCCCGGGCCCGCGATCGCCACGGATACGCACACCGGCCAGCCGGGTGGCGTCGTCCGGTCCGAGCCGCAGCGAGCGCCGCGGAACCAGCATGGTCACATGCGTGGACGCCGTACTGGCGAACCGGACCGGCCGCACCGGGTCGATCAGGACCAGGTCGGTGGGCCCGAGTTCAGCGCTGCCGCCGCCCTGCTCGGCACGCACCCGTCCCCGCGTCACCAGTTCGATCTGCCACCACTCGCTGTCGGCGGCGCGAGCGGACCGCACGTCCCTGAAGCACTCGCCCTCCGGAGTGACCAGCTCGGCCAGTCTCAGCGGCCCCAGTTCGCGGGTGACGACATCGGCGCGGAAGTCGTCGCCGACCTGCCGCCGACCGCGCAAGGGCGGCAGGCCGCTTGTCGCGAGAGTCTCCAGAAATGCCTCGGCGCCGGTCATGCGGCATCAGCGCGCGCAGCGCGGTGCGGGACACCCGTGCCGCAGCGGGCACCGTGGCACCGCGAGCCCCGGGCCGCACTCCCGCGGCGCGGGCGCGCCTCCTCCGGCGCGCGCTGTCCGGCGATGCTCGTCCCCTCCGACCACGCCTGGAGCCGGTGGCACGTCATGACGCGGAAGACCAGGCGTGTCAGCTCACGCTGCGCGAGGTCATCGATTTCGCTTTTGCGGTGCTTCGGGTGCTGCATAGTTCCGATCATCATATGACTTGGGGTGGCAAGGGAACCTGGCCGGGCGCGTGGGAACTATGGGAACTACGCGAGAAGTGTCGCGGTCCTGACGAGGTCGGCGACGGCTCTGGACCGGCTGTGCGGTGGCCAGGCGATCACGGTGCCGACCACCGGCGCGTCCAGCACGGGCACGGCGGCGAGGTCACCGTGCAGTTGGGCCCGGCACGACTCCGGTGAGACCGCGCAGGCCCGGCCGAGCGCGACGAGCTGCAACAACTGCGCGTGGTCGCGGACGCGCGGGCCGGGGCCCGGCGGGTAGGTGCCGTCGGGGTCGGGCCAGCGTGGCAGGGGCAGGCCCGGCAGGCCGGTGATGTCGGCCAGGCGCACATGGGCCCGGGTGGTGAGCGGATGCCCGGCGGGCAGGACCACGACCTGGCCCTCCGTGCTCAGCTCCTCGGTGTGGAATCCGGCCGTCGAGTCGAATGGTGTGTGCAGCAGTGCCACGTCGGCCTGCCCCTCGCGCAGGAGCCGTCCCTGCTCGGCCGGGCCGCACAGGATGACTTCCACGGGGACCGCGCCGGGTGCGGCGGCGTATGTGTCGAGCAGCTTCGCCAGCAGTTCGCTGGACGCACTGGCCTTCGTGACCAGGACCAGGCCGGGGCTGCCGGTCCTGGCAAGGGCGGCGCGGCGGGTCCGGCGCTCGGCGGCGCCGACCGCCTCCAGGGCCGTCCGGCCCTCGACCAGCAGCACCGAGCCGGCCTCGGTCAGTGTGACGGTGCGGCTGGTCCGATCGAGCAGTGCGGCCCCGAGCCGGCGTTCGAGCTGCCGGATCGCCCGTGACAGCGGCGGTTGCGCGATCCCGAGACGCCGCGCGGCCCGCCCGAAGTGCAGCTCTTCGGCGACAGCGACGAAATACCGCAGTTCCCGGGTCTCCATGCGGCCACGCTACTGCGGATCGATACCCGAACGGTATCGGTGTCGACCTGATCGGTCTTGGACCTCTCGCCGGTGCCGAGGGCAGCATGGTCTCCATGAGCGAACGAACGATTGCGCTGGTCACCGGCGCGAACAAGGGAATCGGCTACGAGATCGCCGCGGGCCTGGGCGCCCTCGGCTGGAGCGTCGGCGTCGGAGCCCGCGACGACCGGCGCCGTACGGCCGCGGTGGAGAGGCTGCGCGCGGCCGGCGTCGACGCGTTCGGCGTGGCGCTGGACGTGACCGACGACGCGAGCGTGACCGCGGCCGCACGGCTGATCGAGGAACGGGCCGGGCACCTCGACGTGCTCGTCAACAACGCCGGCATCACCGGGGGCGGGCCGCAGGAGCCGACCTCGGTCGATCCCGCCATCATCCGAACGGTCGTGGAGACCAACGTGATCGGTGTCATCCGCGTCACCAACGCGATGTTGCCCCTGCTGCGGCGCTCCGCCGCACCGCGGATCGTGAACATGTCCAGCAGCGTCGGCTCCCTCACCCGGCAGTCCGGGGGCGACGCGGCGCAGTCGACGGGGCCGGTGGCCGTGGCGTACGCGCCGTCGAAGACGTTCCTGAACGCCGTCACCCTCCAGTACGTCCGGGAGCTGAGCGGTACGAACATCCTGATCAACGTCGCCTGCCCCGGCTATGTCGCGACGGACCTCAACGGTTTCCACGGCGTGCGCACGCCCCAACAGGGTGCGGCGATCGCCGTCGAACTGGCGACGCTGCCCGACGACGGTCCGACGGGCCAGTTCTTCGAGGACGCCGGGGCGGTGCCCTGGTGACGCGCACGGTCCTCATCGCCCGCCGAAGGTGAGGTGAGGCGGCGAGGCGGCGAGGCGGCGAGGCGGTGAGGCGGCGAGGCCCGCGCGTCCCGGATACGGACGACCGACCACCGGCCGCTGAACCGGCCGCCGCGGCCCGGCCCGGCCGCCGGACGACACACGTCGGAACCTATCCTGCCGGTGGCGACGCGCCGGTGACACCGCTGTGCCCGTCCTGAGACATTCCCCGCCAGGACGGGCGGGCAGGATTTCCGGTGACCATGGCTCTGACGGCACGAACACCCGCGGAGCCATAGAGCAAGGCAAGGAGCGTTCACGATGCGTATCAACCGGAAGATCGCTGTCTCCCTCGTGGCCACTGTGCTGGCGGGTACCGCAGGTGTCGGAGCCGCGCAGGCGGCCCCGGCGGCGGGCGGCGCCGGGGCCCCCTCCGCCTGCCGTCCGGCCAACCACCTCGCGAAGATCACCCAGTCGGAGGCCAGCTCGGGACACAGCCACTACCGGGTCACACTGACCGCGCCGAGTGGATACGCGGCGTGTGAGCTGGCCGGCTCGCCCACCGACGTACGGTTCTCGAACGGCGGCAAGGACACGGGGATCACCGCGGGCAGTTACGGCAGCCAGCAGACCGTGGTGACCTTCGGTCCCGGCCACCCGGTCCACTTCGACATCCAGGTCCCGAACAACGGGCAGGGCAAGGCCGCCGACGAAGCGTCGTTCACGCTCGCGGCACCGGGCGGCGAGATCCCCGGCACATCCTTCGCCGAGGGCACCTTCCAGGTGGCCGCCGGTACCGTCATCGGCCCGGTCCAGTCCGGAGCCTGACGATCCGTCGAGGCCCGCCGCCCGTGTGGCGGCGGGCCTCGACGGCCATCCGGCCCCCGTGACGGACCCGGTGCGCCCCGTACTCACAGCTTTCTCCCAGGACCTTTCAGGGAAATCCCGGAGGTGATGTCCAGACTGCCTGCCCATGAGCCAGCACACCTCGGTGACCTCGGGCGCCCCGGACAACAGCCTTCCCTCGCGCACTACTTCGCACGCTCCCCGGGGCTCCCGTACGCCGACGGGCCGCGTCCCGTCCGTCATGAGCCGGCAGAACGTGACGGCGGGTGCCGGTTCGGCCCTCGTGGCGTTCGCCGCGATGCTCGCGGTGGCGCTGGCGGGGCTCACTCTCGCGGACGCCTCGTCCGTGACCTCGTCGCTACGGGCGGCTCTGGCGCTCGTGTGCCTGGCCGTCGGCGGGACGGTGGGCTTCTCCGGCGACTCGGGCGGCGGCCTGCTGTCGGTGGGGGTGGAAGGCGGGCTGCGGCAGGAGCAGGCTCCCCCGTGCGCGGAGCGCGGAGACCAAGAGGAGCGTCAGCCAGGTCCCGGCGGCGGTGACCGCCCTGACGAACAGCGGTCCGGCTGTGGCCCGTCGGCCGCGCGACTGCCTGAAGAACAGCGGACCGAGGGTGAGCGCGCCCGTCAGCGTCACCCCCAGTGGCATCCCGCATCAGGCCGGGAGGCCGTGTCCGTGGCCGTGGCCACCTCCATGGCGGGGGCGGACGCGACCGCCGACCGGCTGTGGACCCTTTCCGTCAGCGTCCGCCGCCGTCCTGCTGGCCGTACTCGCCGTGGTCGGCCGACTCGCCGTACGCTCGGGCTTCCGTCCGCTGATCCGGATCGAGGAGACCGCGACCGCGATCGGCGCCGGCGACCTGTCCCAGCGCGTCCCCGACGTGGCCGATCCCCGTACCGAGGTCGGCCGGCTGGCCACCGTCATCAACGGCATGCTGGGGCAGATCGAGACGGCCTTCGCCGCCCAGGGCGCCTCCGAGGCCAGGATGCGCCGCTTCGTCGCCGACGCCAGCCACGAACTGCGCACCCCGCTCGTGGGCATCAAGGGCTTCACCGACCTCTACCGCATGGGCGCCCTCTGCGCGCCGGGTGACGTCGACCGCACCATGGACCGCATCGCCGGAGAGGCGGAACGCCTGGCCCGCCTCGTGGAGGACCTGCTGACACTCGCCCGACTCGACGAGGCCGGTGCGGACGCCGCCGGGCCGGACCGCGGAGGCGTCCGCCTGCAACTCGCCCCCACGGACCTGCGCACCCTCGCCGTCGACGCCCTGCACGACGTCCGTGCCCTGGACCCCACCCGGACCGCCGCTCTCACCGGCCCCGACGGTCGCGGCGCACCCGCCCACGCCCCCGCCCTGGCCGACGAGGCGGCCCTGCGCCAGGTCGTCTCGAACCTGGTCGGCAACGCCATCACCCACACCCCGGCGGGCACGCCGGTACGCATCGGCGTGGGCACCGTCGACGGCCACGGGGTTCTCGAGATCGCCGATCGGGGAACCGGCCTGACGGAGGAGCAGGCCGAGCGCGCCTTCGAACGCTTCTACCGCGCCGACAGCTCCCGCACCCGCGCGGCCGGAGCCGGCGCCGGACTGGGCCTGTCCATAGTCCGGTCCCTGGTCGTCGCCCACCACGGACGTGTGGAACTGACGACCGCGCCGGGACACGGTGCGACCTTCCGCGTCGTGCTGCCGCCCGTGACCGAGGAGCGGCAGCACAACGCGGTTCACGACCACCCGATCCTGTGAGAGCGGGGAGCAGGAGTGTCTTGGCGGTCGCCGGACTGCCAGGCGGTCGGCCGATACCGATACCGGCCGACGAGCAGGACCCAGGGCATACGGGAGTACGGCCACGGGGCCGCGCGAACACGGCCACGGGGCCCGCGCAGGCACCGGCACGGGCCCGCGCAGGCACCGGCACGGGGCCTCCCGTGCCGGCGCGGGGCCCCGGATAGACTCCCTCCCATGGTCCGATCGTCTCGTGGTGCCGCGAGCCCCGGGACGTGGCGGCGTGAGACGGGCACCGTGGTGCGCCGGGCCGCGGCGCTTCCGGAGCAGGCCGCGGCCGCCTCCATCATCATCGCCGGGTCGCGGGTTCCTCGCGTACCCACGGAGTGGGCGCCGCACTCGCATCCTCTGCACGAGCTGGTCTGGGTACGCGGGGGAACACTGACGTCCCGTGTGGAGGACCGTATCTTCACCGTGTCCGAGGGGCACGGGCTGTGGATGCCGGCCGACGTGGTGCACGCGGGGCGGGCGACGGCGGGTGCGGAGTTCTACGACGCCTTCTTCGTGCCCGATCGCACGCCGTTCGTCTTCGAGGAGCCGGTGGCGATCGCGATGACGCCGGTGCTGGAGTCCCTGCTGACCCATCTCGCCCGCCGCGATCTCGCCGCCGCGGCCCGCGCGCGGGCGGAGTCGGTCGTGTTCGACGTGCTCCAGCCGTCGGAGCGCCAGCTCGCCCTGCAGCTGCCAGGCGACGCCCGGATCGACGCCATCGCCGAAGCCCTGCTCGACGATCCCGCCGACTCCCGCTCGCTGGAGGAGTGGGCGCGGGTGCTGGGAACCAGCGACCGCACGGTCACCCGGGCGTTCCGCCACGCGACCGGACTGTCCTTCGCGCAGTGGCGGCAGGCGCTGCGCGTCCATCGGGCGCTGACGCTGCTCGCCGAGGGGCTCGATGTGCAGAGCGTCTCGGAGACGCTCGGCTACGCGCAGCCCAGCACCTTCATCGCCGCCTTCCGGCGGGTCATGGGAACCACACCGGGCGCGTTCTTCGACACGGGCGACGGCACACCGGTCGATGTCCGGAATCCCGTATTGGGTGTCCAGAACTCCTGATTGTCGACATGGTGATCGGAATATAAGCTTCCACCTTGTTAGGCAAGGCAACCCTTAGTTTTCTTGCTCGCCGCGTACGGGTGGTTTCCGGGCGCCGGAGAGTCTGCGGCCCGGTCGGCAACGGCCGGACGGAGGGTGCCGCAGTCGTTGCTCCTCCAACCACCCGGAACCCTCAATGTTCACAGACCCCTCCCGCCGCGTCACGCTGCCCGGAGCCGATCCGGCCGCGCCGGAGGCAGCCCTCGGCGGCCACGATCTGGTGCTGCGCTACGGCCGGACGCCGGTCGTCCACGGCGTCTCGCTGACGTTGCGGCCCGGTCACGCGACCGCTCTGGTGGGACCCAACGGCAGCGGGAAGTCCACACTGCTGCGCGCGCTCTCGCGACTGCACCGGGTGGACGGCGGCCGGGTGACGCTCGGCGCCCGCGACGGACACCCCGAGCGCGAGGCGGCCCTTCTCAGCTCCCGCCAGTTCGCACGCGAGGTCACACTGTTCTCCCAATCGAGACCCGCGCCCCAAGGGCTGACGGTGAGGGAGGTGGTCGCGTTCGGACGCCACCCGTACCGGCGCGGCTTCGCCGGCCTGTCCGTCGACGACCGGAGCGCCATCGCACACGCCATGGGCGTCACCGGGGTGCGTGACATGGCCGACCGGCCCGTTGGCGAACTCTCCGGTGGGGAGATGCAGCGTGTCTGGCTCGCGGCCTGTCTGGCCCAGGACACCGGCGTTGTGCTGCTGGACGAGCCGACGAACCACCTGGACCTGCGCTATCAGATCGAGACGCTCGATCTGGTGCGTGATCTCGTCGAGGACCACGGGGCCGCGGTGGGGATCGTGCTGCACGACCTCGACCAGGCGGCCCGCGTCGCGGACACACTCGTCCTGATGTGTTCCGGTCGCGTACACGCCGTGGGCGCACCCGTCGATGTCCTCACCGCGGAGAACATCGGCACGGTCTACGACATTCGAGTCGAGGTCGGTGTGGATGCCCGTACGGGCTGTCTGCGCATCGACCCACTGGGGCGGCATTCCGTCCGGGGCGGCGTATCCGCCGTTCCCACGCATCACAAGAAAGAGGACTTTTCATGAACCGTGTCCGTCGTCTGACCGTGTCAGCCTCCGCGGGGCTGATCGTTGTCGCTGCCTCGGCTTGTGGAACCACCAGTGTCGACCAGGTCGAGACGGGCGGCAGCGCGTCACCCGCGTCGAAGAGCTGCGCCGGGGACACCACGGCGACCTCGACGGAGCCGGTGTCGTTCAAGGACGGTGTCGGCCGTCAGGTGACTCTCGACAAGCCGGCCAAGCGGATCGCCGTCCTGGAGTGGCAGCAGATCGAGGACGCGCTGACGCTGTGCGTCACCCCCACCGCGGTCTCCGACGCGAAGGGATACCGCACCTGGGTCAGCGCGGAGAAGCTGCCCGGCGGCGTGACGGACGTCGGCACCCGGGAGGAGCCCGACCTCGACACCCTGTACGCGGCGAAGCCCGACCTCATCGTCGTCGAGGCGTTCAAGGCCGACGACGAGACCATCAAGAAGCTGGAGAAGCGCGGCGTCCCCGTGATGGCCACGCGCGGAGCGAATCCGGCCGACCCGATCGGGAACATGCGGAACGTCTTCAGCATGATCGGCAAGGCGACCGGGCGCACCGAGCGGGCCGACCAGGTGCTCAAGGAGTTCGACGAGCACCTCGCCACGGCGAAGAAGCGGGTGGCCGACGCGGGTCTGCCGACCAAGGACTTCCTGTTCTTCGACGGCTGGCTCCAGGGGGGCAATCTGACGGTCCGTCCGTATGCCAAGGGCGCCTTGTTCACGGAGATAGGTGAACAGCTCGGTATGAAGCCCGCGTGGACGAACGACGTCAACAAGTCCCACGGGGACGGGGGCGTGGATCCTTCCTACGGTCTGGCGCAGACGGATGTCGAGGGGCTCACCGCGGTCGGGAACGCCAACCTCTTCTACGCCAATGACGAAGGGGTCGGGGGATATGTCAAGGCGCTGGAGAAGAGCCCGGTCTGGAAGTCTCTCCCGGCTGTGAAGGAAGGCCGTGCGCACTCCTTCCCGGCCCGCGTGTGGGGTGCCGGTGGTCCGCGTTCGTGTGCGCAGGCGATCGACGCGTACGTCGACGTGCTCGACAAGAAGTGAGCACATCCCGCGTTTCGGCACCCGGACGCGGACCGCTGCCGCCCGACGGCCACGGCGGCGGCGGTGCGGGCGGGGTGGCCGTTGTGGCGCTCCTGGTGATCGTCACGGCTCTGGTGGGTGCGTGGCACCTGACGCAGGGTACGTCGGGTGTCGGCGTCGGGGACCTGGTCCGCCACCTGGCCGGTGAACCGGACCGGTCGGGCGGGGTGCCGGTCGGCGAGATCCTGACCGGTTCCCGCCTGCCGCGTCTGTTCGCGGGCATAGCGGTGGGTTTCGCTCTCGGTACCGCGGGTGCGTTGTTGCAGTCCGTCACGCGTAACGCACTCGCTTCACCCGACACGCTGGCGGTCACCGCCGGGGCCTACTTCACGCTCTCGTGTGTCGCGGCCTTCGGTCTCGTTGTGCCGTTGTGGGCCTCGGGAGCGGTCGCCTTCGCCGGTGGTCTGCTCGCGGCGGTGCTCGTGCTGGCTCTCGCGGGCCGGGCGGCGGGCACGACGGGTACCCGTCTGATCCTGGCCGGATCGGCGACGGCGATGGCCCTGGACGCGGCGACCGCGATGCTGCTCATCCTGTTCAAGCAGAACACGACCGGTCTGTTCGCCTGGGGAAGCGGCTCGCTCGCGCAGCTGAACATCGACGCGTCGCTACGGGCCCTGCCGCTCGTGGTGACGGTGTTGTGTGCGGCTTTGGCGCTGTCCCGGCGGCTGGATGTGATGAACCTCGGAGACGACGCCGCGTCCTCCCTCGGCGTACCGGTGCGGAGCACCCGGGTGACGGCCGTGCTCTGCGCGGTGGTTCTGACCAGTACGGCGGTGACGCTCGCGGGCCCGATCGCTTTCGTCGGACTCGGCGCTCCCGTCCTGACCCGCCTGATCGCGGGGCGGGTCGGGACACTGCACCGGCATCTGTTCATGGTGCCCGTGTCGGGGCTGCTGGGCGCGTTGCTGATCCTGCTCGCCGACGCGTCGCTGCGGGCGATCCAGGGCGCCGAGGGGGCCGCGTCGATTCCCACGGGTGTGCCGACCGCGTTGCTGGGCGCCGTCGTGATCGTGGTTCTGGCCCTGCGGCTGCGCGATACGGGCCAACTGCGGCAGCCGCCGCACGCCCGGGTCGGCATCCGCTCGCGCCGGGTGTTCCTCGTGGTCGTGCTGGGTGTGCTGGTGCTCCTGGCCGCGGCGGTCGTCGTGGCGGTCCTGGCGGGGAGCCTCTGGCTGCGTACGGGGGACATCGCGCTCTGGGCGCGGGGGAGCGCCCCGGACCTGGTGGGCCGGGCGCTCGACGACCGGGTTCCGCGGGTGGCCGCCGCGGTCCTGGCCGGTGCGGCGCTCGGGCTGGCCGGGTGTGCGGTGCAGAGCGCGGTGCGCAACCCGTTGGCCGAGCCGGGGGTGCTCGGAATCACGGCGGGCGCCGGGCTGGGTGCGGTGAGCGTCGTGACGTCGGGTCTGTCCGGCGGCCGGCCGCTGCTCGTCGCCGCGGCGGTCGTGACGGGGCTCGCCACGTTCGGGCTGATCGCCCTGCTGGCCTGGCGAGGCGGCCTTCTGCCGGACCGGTTCGTACTGATCGGCATCGGCTGCGGGTACGGCCTCAGCTCCATCACCACCTTCCTCCTGCTGCGGGCCGATCCGTGGAACACACCGCGGATCTTCACCTGGCTCTCCGGCACGACCTACGGGCGCACTTTTCCCGATGTCGTACCGGTCGCGGTGGCGCTGGCCCTCGCGTTCCCCGCGCTCCTCGCCATGCGGGGCCGGCTCGACCTGCTCTCCGTCGACGAGGACACCCCGCGCGTGGTCGGTGTGAGGCCACAACGCACACGCTTCGCCGCTCTGGGGATCGCCGCGGTACTCGCCGCGCTCAGTGTGATCGCTATCGGCGTCGTCGGTTTCGTGGGACTCGTCGCCCCGCACCTGGCCCGGTCGTTGGTAGGGGCCCGGCACGGCCGTGTGATCCCTGTCGCGATGCTGCTCGGCGGGCTGCTGGTGTGCGTGGCCGACACTCTCGGCCGTACGCTCGCCGCACCCGCGCAGATACCGGCGGGCCTCATGATCTCGCTGGTCGGTGCCCCCTACTTCGTCTGGGTCCTGCGGCGGTCCCGCGCATGACACCGGGAAGCACGCTCGCCTCCGTCGGCGCGCACACCACCGAACGCCGCGCACACCCACGAACGCCGGGAGCGCCGCCGTTGCCGCCGCACCAGAAACCTCCCACCAGGAAACCTCCCACCAGGAAACCTCCCACCAGGAAACGTCCCACCAGGAAGTACCTGACATGCCTCATCGGGGAACGCAGTTGAAGAGCACCCTTTTCCCGTTCGAGCCCGAGGCGTTGCCGACATCGCTGACGCGGCTCGTCCACCACGACGTGCTGGAGCGCTGGCGCGCGGTCGACCGCTCCGGGCACGCCCCCCGCGTCGTGGCCGTGCCCGGGGACGACAGTGTGCGCTGGAGGGCCGCCGCGCTGGTGACGGCCCGCCCGCGGACGGCCTATCTGAAGATCGTCGATGCCGTCGGTGACGTACCGACGGCCGTCGACGCCGTGGTGTCCCACGCACGCCATCGGGGGCTGGCGCAGGTCAAGTGGGAAGGATGGACGGCGGACGCCGAGCGGGCCGCCGCTGTCGGCTTCACCCCGCTGCGGCCTCCGCTCGCGCGGGCCGAGGACGCGGGAGAGCCTGATCGCGGCTACGTACGCTGGCTGTGCGACGCCGAGGTGACCGAGCCCCCGTACTACCGGCAGACGACCCACTTCACGTGCGGCGCCGTCACCGCCCTGGTCGCGCAGGCGCACGCGGGGACGCTGCCGCCCGCGTCGCTCGACCGCACGGCGGAGCTGGCCCTGTGGCGCGACGCGACGAATTTCCCCGCGTGCGAACCCGTCGGACTGGGCGTCGCCGTGCGCCGCGCGTGGCCCTCGTCCCCGGTCACGGTCTTCCTCGACGCGGAGGGTCCCGTCCTGATCGACCACCTTCCGGAGGCCGAACGCGCGTGGCGGGCCGTACTCCAACGCGTGTCCCGCACGGACGCCGAGCGGGCCGGCGTTCCGGTCGACGCACGCCACCTGCCCCTGACCGCGGTCCGTAATGCGCTCGGCCGCCGGGAACACGTGCTGCTCCTGGTGTCGCTGGCCGCGATGCAGGGATTCGACGTGCCGCACTGGGTGCTCTGCCACGGCGCCGTACCCGGCGCCGTCGTGATCGAGGACCCCTGGGCCAACGCGGCCACGGGGGACACCTGGGTCGACGCCCACCTGCTGCCCGTACCGGACGCGTCGCTCGACGCGATGTCGACGATCTCGTCGGCCGGCTACCGCGGTGCTGTCGTCATCGGCCGTCCGCGGCGGCGCGACGCGTCGCGCGGTGAACAGGTCGACCAGTAGATCCGGTTTCGAGTACGAGTCGATGCCGCCGCCGACCCTGTGCGCAGGGGCAATCGACGCGGTGACCGGTCAGATCCTCGGCAGCTGTGCGTGGATTTCGACGACAGGGCCCAGCTCGCCGACGGGGGATGGCCGGTCCTTCGAGGGCGGGCCGCTGTCTACCGCTCCGACCACCGGCAGTGCCGGGCTGCACCGCGCGTGACGGGGAACTCGGCGCGCCGCCGGGCCTCGTGGCTGTCGCGGTCAGCGTTTGCGGGCCCGTACTTGTACGAGGAGGCTTTCGCGGACGGTGGTGTGGGGCTGGCCGAGGTGGTTGTGGAGTGTGCTGGTGAGCGAGTCGAGCTCCTCCGACGTGAGCGTTGTGTGCCGCAGGAGGCGGTCGCGGAAGAGACGGGCGAAGGACAGGAGCAAGGTCTGGTAGCGGTCACCCGGCTGCCAGTAGTAGGCGTGGGCGCTGGTCCGGATGTCCGTGAGACCGGCTTCCCGCACGAGGCCGGGCAGCCGGGCGCCGATGTGGACGTCGCCTCCGAAGACTCCGGCGAGCAGGTCCTTGAGGCGGCTCCACGCAGGGTGGGGCGGGTCGCACTGCCAGGTCGCCCAGTCGAATTCCTGGACCGCGACCCACCCCCCGGCCCTGACCGAGGCGGCCATCGAGTTCAGGATCCGGCGGGGGCGGGTTGTGTTGATCAGCAGCAGTCGGCAGTGGGCCAGGTCGTAGCGAGCCTCGGCGGCAGCGGGGGGCGGCAGGGCTTGGTGGCGGACTTCGACGTTGCCGAGGGCGAGTTCGGTGACGGACTCCCGGGCCCAGCCGATCATCCGGTGATCCGTGTCGAGGCCGGTGACCGACCCGGCGGGGCCGACTCGTTCGCTGAGAAGGTCGAGGATGCCCAGCGGACCGCAGCCCAGGTCGAGCACGCGCGCGATCGGCGGCAGGGGGATCGTGTCCAGGAGGGAGGCGGAGGCCGGGCGCAGGAGTTCGCACTGGGCGAGGAGCCGCTCCCGCTCGGCGCACGAGGATCCGAGCAGATACTCGGCAGCCGCCGGAGAACTCCCGTCCCGTACCGTGGTTGTCGCTTTGCTCACGTGTCCTCGATCCGCCTCGCACGACCACCAGCGCGGGCAACAGATAGTGCTTCCTTCGTCACGGGAAGCAATATCCTGACGGTCGACGCTCTGGCAAACCCGCCCGCGGGAACAGCCCCGAACACTCTTCTGACGCCAGGCACTTTCGAGTGGGCACGGGTCGGCCTCCGGACGCTCCCGGTGGTCCCGGCCGCCCTGTCCCCTCGCTGGAGCAAGGCCCTGACCAGCAACGACCGGATCAACCGCCCCAAGGCCGGGCATCGAAGCGGTACGCGCGCACAGCGACTCCGACCACCGCGCAACGTCTAATCTGGCACGCACGCCACAATCGGGTGGCTCGCAGGATCGCCGCCGCTCCCTCGGGGCTGCCGATATCCAGCCGCCGACCGGACCGAGGACGCTCGTGGCCCCCCATACCCTCCGACCTGGACCGGAGCCCGCGCTGCACGGCCTGGACCCTGCTGTCATGGCCTTCTCCGCCGCGGCAACACGCATACTCCTGACCAGCGATGGCCTGACCACCCCCCTCCTCCAGGCACTCGTACGCGGCCCCCTGCGGGCCAGGGTCGGCGATGTACGGACCGTCGGCCCGACCGTGCTCCCGCCCGGCCTGCGCGCGGCACTCCGCCCCGACAGCACCGACGACTGCCTGCTCCGCAGGGCCCGCTTGCTGACGGTCACGGGGCAGCCCGTGTCGGACAACACGGTCGCGGCCCGCTCGGGAGTGGATCCGCGCGTCGACAGGGCCGTCGCCGACCCCTCACGACCGGTGGGATTCGCGCTCGACGAAGCCGGGGTGATGCTGCGCCGGCGCATCGTCCACGTCGGCCTCGCCACATGGCCGGACGGAACCCCCTGCGCGGCCAAGACCTACACCCTCGACAGCAACGGACGGCCACTCCTGTGTATCCGGGAACTGTTCGCCCCCTCCGTCGTCGACGCGTCCCTGCACACGGAAAGCCGGCCAGGGTGAGACGCTCCCGGTCGGCCAGGGCAGGCGGGACTTTGAAGACAGGGCCTCGGTGCCGTCATCCTGGCCCTCCGCGGAACCTTCGGTGGGAACGCCGTACTGCCGCTCACAGCCGGACACCGCCGTGAGACCGGCATGATGGCGCAAGCGCGACGCCACTTCCGGAGAGACGCCGTCACCGGCCGCGGGTCCTGCCCGCGTACCTCACCTCGTCGCGTTGCCCGGCCTTCGGCGGAGGTTCGAAATACAGCCGCGGATCTTCGTCCTCGCGACCAGCGGTGGACGCTCAACTCCCCTACACGCGTCGCCAATTACCGAAATTGATCGGCGGGGTCACGGGGGCGCCCGGAACCGGACGTCCCGCGCCGGGGCCGAGTTCTCCCGTGCGGTGCTGCCGCCTCGGGACGCGGACGGGTCTTGCTCCTTTCGTGTTCCGTGTGCGATCTTTGAGGCATTCCCGCTATGGAAACGTTTCCACGAGGAGGTGGAGCCGGTGACCACGATCAAGGACGTCGCGGCACGGGCCGGAGTCTCGCTGGGTACCGCGTCCCGGGTGCTCAACGGGAGCAGTCAGACCTCGCCCGACTCCCGGTCCCGCGTTCTCGCCGCCGCGGCCGACCTGGGCCATATCAGCAACGGACCCGCCCGGTCCCTGCGGCGTTCCCGTACCGACGTGCTGGGGCTGCTCGTCTCGGACATCCGCAACCCGTTCTTCTCCGAACTCGCCCACGCCGCGGAGCAGGAGGCGCGCCACCACGGCTACACCGTGCTGCTGGCCAACGCGAACGAGGACGCCGGACAAGCCGACGCGTACTTGCGGACCTTCGCCTCGCAGCGCATCGACGGCCTGCTGTTCTCCCCGCAGGGCACGGTCTCGCCGCAGCTCGCGGCGACCCTTGCCTCCGGGCTGCCGCTCGTCTTCCTCAACCGTACGGTCGAGGGCGTCGACGCCCCGCTGTACGGCACCCACAATGCGGAGGGCGTCGGCCATGTCCTGGCCTGGCTGCGGCAGCGCGGACACCGTGACGTGGCGTTCATCGGCGGCCCCGACACGATCTCCACCGGCGCGGAACGCCGCGCCGCCTACCTCGCCGGGCGTGAGAAGCACGGGATCAGCACCGACGAGAGGCTGCTCGACGCCGGTGACTTCCTGGCCGAGGGCGCGGCCGAGGCCATGCGCCGCGTCATCGACCGGGGCGTCCCCTTCACGGCCGTCTTCGGCGCGAACGGTCTGACCACCCTCGGTGCCGTGCGCGCGCTGCGCGAGCGGTTCGGCGCGGAGCGGGCCGCCCGCGTCGAGGTCGTCTCCTTCGACGACCTCGACTGGTTCGAGTTCGCGTCACCGCCCATCAGCGCGGTCCGCAACGACGCGGCCTCGATCGGCCGCCTCGGCGTGCGCGGCCTGGTCGACCTCCTCGCGGGCCGCCCTGCGTCCGGTCAACGCATCGCCACGTCCTTCGTCGACCGGTCACGGGGAGGCGTCCGATGAACGGGCGCCTCGCCCCCGTGGACGGTCCCGACAGGGCCGAAGCCCGCAACGAAAGGATCAGCCGATGAAGGTCGCTCTCGGAGCGGACCATGCCGGGTTCCCGCTCAAAGCGGCCGTGCGCCGGGCGATCGAGGACCTCGGCCACGAGATCGTCGACTGCGGCACCGACAGCTCAGCCCCCGTCGACTTTCCCGACATCACCCGGGCCACCTGCGACCCGGTGCTCGCCGGAACCGCGGATCGGGCCGTGCTCGTGTGCGGCACCGGTCAGGGCGCCGTGATGGCCGCGAACAAACTGCCCGGCATCCGCTGCGGTCTGGCCCACGAGCCCTACTCCGCCCACCAGGCCGTCGAGCACGACGATGCCAACGCCATCGCCATGGGCGCCTGGCTCGTACCCCACGCGCTCGTGCCCGACATCGTCCGCGAGTTCCTCGCCGCCACCTTCGACGACGACGAGGACACCCGCCGCCGAGTCACCAAGCTCAACGCGCTGGACACCCTGACACCGCCGGCCTGACACCGTCGGCCTGACACCGCCCGCGGGCGAGGTCCGGCCCAACCCCCGTCGTGCGCCGCCGCCGAACGCCGCCGCGCGTCGCCTCGGCATACCCGAAACCACCGGAGAGGAAGCCCGGCCCTGCCCTGCCGGCCCGGGACTCCCGCATCACGCACACGCGATCCGGAGACCCCCTGCGAGGAGAATTTCCATGTCCACCAGCACCGTTGCTGGACGGCGAAGCGTGCTCGGCACGAAGGACCGCGTCAAGACCGCGGTCGCCGCGGCCGTCGGCACCAGCGTCGAGAACTACGACTTCATCGCCTACGGAACCGCGTCCGCACTCTACTTCGGAGCCGTCTTCTTCCCCGAGAGCGACCGGTTCGTCGGCACACTCCTGTCGTTCGCCACCCTCGCGGTCGGCTTCGTCATGCGCCCCCTCGGCGGCGCGATCGGCGGCTACTTCGCCGACAGGGCCGGTCGTAAACCCGTCCTGATCGCCGCCATGGTCGTCATGGGCGCCTCGACCTTCCTCATCGGTGTGCTGCCGACCTACGGGCAGGCCGGTGTGGTCGCACCGATCCTGCTCGTGGCGATCCGCATGATCCAGGGACTGGCGTTCGGCGCCGAATGGGGCGGGGCGATCACCATGGCCTACGAACACGCCCCATGGCACCGCCGCGGTATGTTCGCCGCCATCCCGCAGTCCGGCAACCCCTTGGGCATCGCGCTCGCCAGCGGCGTATTCGCCTGGAGTTCCACACTCGACGGCGACTGGCAGTGGCGAACTCCCTTCCTGCTCAGCGCCGTCCTCGTCATCGTCGCGCTGATCGTGCGCTCCCGGCTCTCCGAATCCCCCGAGTTCCAGGAAGCCCAGGCCAGCGGTAAGACCGAGAAGAACCCCTTCCTCGCGACTCTCCGCGACGACTGGCGGAGCATCCTGCGTGTGATCGCCCTGCGCGTCGTCGAATCCTTCGCCTACTACTCCACCGCGACCTACCTGCTCAACTACATCACCGAACGCAACCCCGATCTGCGCCCGGTCGCTCTCGGCGCCATCACGGCCGCCAGCCTCCTGGCCATCGCGGTCACCTTCCTGGCCGGCACACTCACCGACCGCATCGGACGGCGCCCCCTCTACATCGCGGGCTGCACGGCGGCGATCCTCTTCGCCTTCCCGATGTACCTGCTCACCAACATCGATCACCCCATACCGGTCGTGGCCGTGTTCATCATCGGCATCGGGCTCATCCACGCCTCGCTGACCGGGACACAGGGGGCCTTGCTCACCGAGCAGTTCCGCACCGCCACCCGCACCTCGGGAGCCTCACTCGGCTACCAGATCGCCGCGGCCATCGGCGGCTTCGCACCGCTGCTCGCCGCAGCCCTGGTGGGCGCCTTCGGCTGGCCCGGCGCCGCCCTGCTGTACCTCGGCGCCGCTGTGATCGGCCTCGTCGGAATTCTCGTCACCAAGGAAACCTGGGGCCACGACGAGCGCGAGCGCGTACGCGCACTCGTCGCCGAAGAACACCGCTCCTCACCTCACACCGGGAGGCAAAGCCGTGTTTGAGAAGTCCCGACGGCCCGACGGCCCGGCGGCGCCGGTCATCGGGTGGCCTGCGAGCGCGGCGAGCCCGAACGGTCCGGGCAGCGTACCGGCCCGCTGAAGCGGCGGTCGGCGGGCTCCAGCAGTCCCGATTACGGGTGATCAGTCCTTGGTGGGTGGTGAGCACCGCGATGCAGTCCGCCGGGTACGGCTCATCGGTGGCCCACCGTGCGGCCGTGCGCGATGAACTCCACCACGACGGTGTCCGGCCGGTCCGTGTGACGCACGGTGTGAAAGCCGGGATCGCCTGCACGTCCATCACGTCCGGGTGGCCGACCGGACAGCCCCGGACGGCCTCACGTCCGGTCAGCCGTCTCGGTGGGGCGCCTTCGGCGAGAGGGAACGCGGCGCCGCCGTACTCCGCCCACAGATCGGCGATGGCATCCATGTCTTTGGCCAGCAGCAGGTCCAGCGGCAGCTCCAGCAGCTGGCGAGGGGTCTCTTCTGAAGTGCGTGGTGGCACGGGGACTCTCCAGCGTCAGCAGGACGAGTGACCGCACCGGAGCGGGCGCACGAGGCGGTGCCGTGGAAGGCACCGGTGAGCCCCGGACCACTGGTCCGCGGTCAAGCCGAGCGCCGTTGCGCCAACCTGACCGAGTGAGCAGCGCCTGGCACGGCTCGGCGGGGCAGATCCCGGCCGGTACCGTGGGGGCCCGGCCCGACCAGGGGCATGCCTGTTCGAGTTGTCCGGCAAGGCGGAAGAGGCGGCCTTCGAGCCCGTATCCGGCGGCGAACTGCGCACCGGTCGGGAGTCCCGTCTCCCCGTCTCCGCGTCGGCCGTTACCGGCATGGCGGGCCTCCCCGCGCAATACGTCGTGGGGGCCGAAGTACCGCGCCAGGCTTCGGGCGACCCGGTTGCGGATTTCGAGAGCGGTGACGAACCGGGCGCCGGTGACCCGCTGCCCGTAGTGGTAGCCGGCCAGGATGGGCGGCTCCAGGGCCGAGGAGTCGACAGGCCGGTCGAAGGCGGCGGCCAGCTCGTCGACCGAGGCCGTGAGATTCGCCGCCCACTGACGGGCGGCGGCCAGGACGAACTGCTCCCAGTCGGCCCCGAGGTCGACCTCGACCTCCTCCACCTGGTGGCCGAGGGATTCGAGCAGGCGCGCGATGTGGGAGAGCGCGTCGGCCACCGGCGTGGTCGTGCGGTGCCCACCCCATGGCTGGCTGAGTACGCCGATCCGCAGCGAGCCCGGGTGGCGGGTGACTTCCTCCGCGTACGGCTGGGACGGCTCCTGGGCGAAGTACGGGTCACCCGGTTCCGGGCCGCGGATCTGGTCGAGCGGTGCCGCGCTGACGCTGTCGCTGTCGCGTTCGGTGCGGCTGACGCTGACGCTGTTGTGCACGACCAGGCCGTTGAAGAGTTCGTCGAAGCAGGAGCCCACGGAGACCCGGCCACGAGTGGGCTCCAATCCGAACAGGCCGTTATCGGCGGCGGGTACGCGGATCGAGTCCGTGGCGTCGGTGGCGTATGCGACCGGGACCACACCGGCAGCGACAGCCGCGTCGGCGCCCCGATCCACGAGACCCCTGTGACCCCCAGCCGTCCGCACCGCTCAAGCGGTCCGGCTTCGGCCGGTCGCTGGACCCAGCGATGATCGAGCACTCCCCGACCGACGAGCAGGCCGAAGGCGTCAACGAGCAGCAGTTCCAGCTCGGTTGCCTGTCGGTTGTCTGCCGGTGGCCGGGGGCATGTTTCGGTAGCATCGTTAGCTTCCGACGTTTCCGACAGGCGAAAGGTGTCGCATGCTGACGGTTCGGACGCTCAGGATGGCGGACGTCGAGGCCCGGCGTGCCGTAGAGCCCTCGGTGGCGCCCGCAGCGTTCGCGCGGCCGCAGGACCCGCCGGATCGGCGGGCGCACACGGTCTGGACCGGCTCGGCCGAAGCACTGCGGGCCTTGGGCCTGCGGCGGGGCGATGAGGCGAAGAGCGGGCACCTGGCCGCGGCGATAGCGGGGCGGCACGCGGACGGCGGGGCGCTGGTCCGGGCCGACGGCGCGGCGTACGACCTGACCTTTGTCGCCCCGACCTCGCTGTCCTGGTTGTGGGCCCAGGGGGACCCCGCACTCCGCGTTGACCTGGAGCAGGCAGTCCTGGCCGCCGCCGACCACTGTGTCAACTACCTCGTGCACAACAGGCCGCTGATCGACGGCGCCGAGCCCGGCCGGGGGTGCGCCGCCGCACTGGCACTCCACGCGGTCGGCACGCCCCCCTCTACGCCGCCCACGCCGCCCCTGCTGCATGTGCACGTCTATCTCGTCGGCGTGCTCGATGACTCCGGGGCGCTGCGCGGCCCGCATCACCGAGCGCTGTACGAGAAGTCCCTGACGCGCGAGGGCGGCGCCGTGGGCCGGGCTGCGCTCGCCGAAGACCTGCGCGGGCTCGGGTTCGGCATCACGCCCCATACCGGCCGCGGGGGTCGCGGTTTCGAGATCACGGGTGTGCCCGAGGGCCTGCTGCGGATGGGGCAGTCGGCCGACAAGGGCTGCGCAGACCTGGGGGAGGAGACCGACCGCGACCCGTGGAACGACGATTCCTGGCAGTGAATGGTGAAGACACCACAGCACCCGTTCGACAGACTTGCGGTTCGGTTCGAGGCGACGGGTTCAGGTCGCGGCGATTCATCAGTGGCTGCGAGCCCTCAGCCCGCTGTCGTGCGGATGCCCCGGCAGAAAACGACGTGCCTGCGGTCATTATGGAGGAAGGGCACGTTTCCTGGCATTGGCGCGGAGCGGTGTGCGGGGGTTGCACCTTCCGTAGCGGCATGTGGTCCGGTGGACCTGCGTCCCGGTCCCTTGAGGAAGGTCCCCGCTCATGCATTCGTCTTTCATGCCACCCCGCCAGGTCAAGATCGGTGACGCGGCGGCCTTCGCCGGCACCACGCCACGGGCGATTCGCCACTACCACGAGATCGGCCTGCTCCCCGAGCCTGAGCGGGGCGGCGATGACCGCCGCCGCTACGGGTACGAGGACATGATCCGCCTGCTGTGGATTCGCAAGATGGCCGACGCCGGGATCGCCCTGGACGACATCCGTGACGCCTTTGCCACCGGCACGGCTTCCGTCGGCGCGGACAGCGGAGAAGGTATCGCGGGCATCCTGGAGCGGTTGGAGGAAACCCTCGCCGAGCAGGAGGCGGAATTGCGGCGGCAACGGACCGCCGTGCGGCGGATGCGCACCGAAGGCAGCCGGATGGGCCTGCTCTCCGACTTCGTCACCGCACACCTCAAGAGCCTGCCCGAAGGCTCCCTGCGTCAGGCTGACCTGGACAGTCTGCTGGTCACTGAGCGGATCTTCGGCCCGCTCGGCGCGGCCGTCCAGGCCACCCGCTTCGTCGTCCTGGCCACGCATCCGACTCTGCGGGAGGATTCCGACCGCATCGATGACGCCGAGGAGGCACTCGATGACAGCGTCGCCGTCGATGATCCACGGGTAGCTCAGGTGGCCGCCGAGCGGCACGCCTTCGAGAGCGCCCTGCACGCCGCCATCGAGGAGTCCGGCCTGGACAAGGACGACGATGCCCTCTTCGACGCCTGGGACACTTTGTACCCCGCCACCGCCGATGACGGCGAGGACGCGGCCGACCTCAGCTCCAGCGGGCGAGAGGCTGGCTCCATGAGCGCGTTCGAAGCCATCGGCAGGATGCCCTACGACTTCTCCCCAGCCCGCCTGCGCTGCATGGAACTGGCCGTAGAACTCTCCGCCCAAGACTCACCCGCTACCTGAAACACGGCTGGGGCGTGTTGTGAAAGTGCTGGTTACAGCCACTCGTTGAGGACTGCGACCCGTGCAGTCGTCTCGTAGCGGACGGCGAGTTTGTCGTATCTCGTGGCGACCGCGCGACAACGCTTGAGCCGATCGATGCCGCACTCGACCGTGTGCCGCTGTGGGTAGTCGGTCTTGTCGAACTTCGGGGCAGCCAGCTCGCGTGCTTCGAAGCCGTGCCGGAAGGTGCTGTCCGAGTGGGCCCGATCCGGCCGCCGAAAGGGCGATTCGCCGTGCTCCAGCATCTCCGTGGGCAAGTCGGTGAACCTGTTCGTCACGTGTGCGCAGATCGACAGGATCGACGCGGCCATCTGCACCGGCTCCCGTTCCACTTCCCCAACCATTGGTTGTGTCTGGTGTGGTGCGGGGTTGTTTGATCGAGTGTTCCGCGCGGTGGTGGGATCAGCGCATGTCTACCCGCACAGAGCAGGTCATGTATGTCCGGACGCCTGAGTTCGCGCGTCATGTGGAGCGGATCGTGGAGGTGACCGATGCGACGTCTCGGCTGAACGTGCTTCCGTTCAGCGACAGCGAAGGGCGTGCGGAACTTCTCTCCGTTGTGTTCGGTCGCCCGCTGCCGGAGTCGGTGTTGATCTACCCGCCGTTCTTTACCGAGTACGGACTCGACACGACGTTCGGGGAGAACGTCTTCGTCAACCAGGGATGCACCTTCATGGACAAGGGAGGCATCCGTATCGGCAACGGCGTCATGATCGCCCCCAAGGTCAGTCTCATCACCGGAGGCCATCCACTGCCCCGGGCCGAGCGCCGCGAGTACCTCTCCTTCGCCCCGATCGTCATCGAGGACGACGTCTGGATCGGGACGGCTGCCGTGATCACGCAGGGGGTGACCATCGGTGCCGGTGCGGTGGTCGCTGCCGGCGCGGTGGTCACTCGTGATGTTCCAGCCGGCACCGTGGTCGCGGGAGTGCCCGCCCGGGTGATCAAGACGATCGGCTGAGACCGGCCGGGTGCGCGGCAACGCCGCGGTCTGATCCTGATGCCTCGTCACGCCCGACTGGGCGACCGGCAGTGGGACCGGCAGCGGGGCCGCATCCGGCCTCTGCCCTGCGGACGCGCGGCTTCGTGCCGACGGGCGGCGGCCAATCGCGGACTCCTGCAACCGGGCGGCCGAACGTCTCACCCCGTCCGTCGCAGAGCGCAATCTCACCACGGACATGGGGGCAGCGGCGGCACTGGTGCCACTGGTGGCACTGGTAGCACTGGTGGCCGACTACAACACGGGCGACCTTTCCGGGGCCGTGTCGGGCGTCAGGGCGAGGAGGCAGCGATGCCCGTCGAACCGTTGGATGGACGGTGTGGCATCGGTGAATTCCTTAACGGTCTCGCAATCCAGGCCGTGTTTTGCTGCCTGTGGCGCGCCATGTGGGCGCGAGCGTGGGAGGAAGACATGCGCGTGCTGATCGTGGGGGACGAATTGCTCCTGGCGGAAGCGATCCAGACGGGGCTGCGTCGAGCGAGTATCGCGGCTGACGTGGTGCACGACGGCGACACTGCCCTGGAATACGTCCTGGTCAACGATGACGACGTGGTCGTCCTCGACCGTGACATACCGGGAACGCACGGCGACGACGTGTGTGCGCATCGTCGTCGAACGCCCCCGCGCCCGGGTGCTGATGCTGACGGCGGCGCGAACCCTCGACGACAAGGTAACCGGTTTCGAACGGGGCGCCGACGACTACGTAGCGAAACCCTTCGACTTCCCGGAACTTGTGCTGCGGTTGCGTGCCCTCGATCGACGAAACCAGCCGGCGGCGCCCCCGTCGCTGGAGGCAGCCGGCGTCAGGCTCGATTCGTTCCGGCAAGAGGTGTACCGGAACGGGCGGCAGGTGCGCCTCGGCCGGAAGGAGTTCGCCGTCCTGGAACAGCTCATGCGTGCCGGTGGCGGCGTACTCAGCGCCGAACGGCTGCCTCGATTCGGCGTCGGGTGCGACCGTCGTCGAACTCCTGCACGAGATCAACGCGGAGGGAACCACCGTCGTGGTCATCACCCACGATGCGGAGCTGGCCGCGCGGTTGCCGCGTCAGATCGCCATCCGCGACGGGCGAGTCCTCTCCGACTCCGCCGAGAAGGCGATCGTATGAGCGCGTCGATGATTTCAGCGGCCGCGCCGAGCCCGGCACCTCCACGTCCGCCCCGTTCACGGTTGCTCGGCCGAGACCTGCTGCGGCTGGGTACCGTCGGGCTGCGCACCCGGCCGGCCCGCGCGGTCCTGTCGGCGTCGGGCATCGCGATCGGTATCGCGGCGATGATCGCTGTCGTCGGCATCTCGGCGTCGAGCCAGGCGAAGCTCAACGCCCGATTGGCGGCTCTCGGGACGAACCTGCTGACCGCGCAGGCCGGCAAGAGCGTCTTCGGACAGGACACGAAACTGCCGCCGGACACCATCGCGAAGATCGGCCTCCTGGACGGAGTCGAGAGCGCGAGCGGCGTCGGCGACCTCGATGCCGGGGTGTACCGCAGCCACTTCTCCGACAAGGACGCCACCGGCGGCATCACCGCCCGTGCCACCGATCTCCACCTGCCCGGCACCGTGGGCGCCAGGCTCGCGGCGGGAGCCTGGCTGAACCACGCCACCGCGAATCTCCCCACCGTTGTCCTCGGCTCGAAGGCCGCCGAACGGCTGGGCGTCGCCTCCACCGGATCCCAGGTGTGGATCGGCGACCGGTACTTCACCGTGGTCGGAATCCTCGAAGCCGTGCCGCTCGCGCCGGATCTCGACACCCCCGCGCTGCTCGGCACCCCGATCGCGCGCTCGCAGTTCGGCTACGACGGCAGCCCGACCGTCGTCTACGAGCGCTCGGCGGACGCAGCCGTGGAATCGGTGCGTTCCCGCCTTGGCCGCACGGTCAACCCGCAGGCACCCGAAGAGGTCACGGTGTCCCGGCCCTCCGACGCCCTCGCCGCGAAGAACGCCGCCGACGAGGCGTTCACCGGGCTGCTCGTCGGGCTCGGTTCGGTCGCCCTCCTCGTCGGCGGCATCGGCGTGGCCAACACGATGATCATCTCAGTGCTGGAACGCCGCCGCGAGATCGGTCTCCGACGCGCCCTCGGCGCCACCCGCAGCCACATCCGCAGGCAATTCCTCATCCGCAGGCAATTCCTCGCCGAAGCACTCCTGCTCTCGGCGTTCGGCGGACTACTCGGCTCGCTGCTCGGCGTCGCGGTGACCGCGGGCTTCGCCTTCATCAAGGGCTGGCCCCTCACGGTGCCACCCGTGGCCCTGGTGATCGCGGTCGGCGCCACCCTGCTCATCGGAGCCGTGGCCGGACTGTACCCGGCAATCCGCGCCGCGCACACACCCGACAGCCGCCTTGAGCGGATGAGAGGCAAGGGCGTTGTCACGTCGTTGGGTGCGTGATTGGGGCGGAGCGGGGTGAGACACCACTGAACGTGGGCGAACTGCTCTGATCAAGCCGACCACGGACGGGAAGCCAGCCGGTGCCCCTGACGGTGGGATTCCATCCGGCTTTCCCGGCCTCTGGCGGTGGCCGCCGCGGTGGTCGGTGCAGGAGCGGCGCCGCCCAAGGCCCCACATCCGACGGCAGTTCCGGGGCGGCGCCCCTCCGCCGCAGCAGCGGCGGGGCGCGCTCCGGAGTGCCGACCTTGTGGTGGGCGGGCCGTTGGTAGGGCTGACCGGTGGCGAGGACTCGTCCCACGTCATGACGGGTGGCGGGCCACCGGTTCCTGGCCCCCGGTGGCCGACCGGTACCGGAGCGTGCGGGTTTCGGTGCACCGGCTCGGATAGCGGCCTTGGGACGGATGTTCCGAAACCCCCGCCGGACGCGGGCCGGGGTGAGACGTTCGGGCGGGGCCGGTTTCTCCCCGGTACGTCGGAGGTCCTGAACGAGTGGACGAGCGAGGCGGAGCCGGGCGTGGGCGGTGATGATCAGCCAGGTTTACCGGTCGGCGGCTTACGGGCTCCGGAGGCGGGGGATGTCCCTGCCGAGGGTCTGCGTCAGCATCCTGAAGGTGTGCTCGACGTCGCATCGTCGCAGGAACGCCCGTCGGCAGCGGTCGACATAGGCGCCGGTGGCGCCGGTCTTGGACCACCACCGCCACACCGGCGTCGGCTCGGCGCCGGACGGTGGGCGAGAGACCTCCAGCCGGATCACGGTGCCCTCGACGAGCGGCAGTTCGGCGGCGTGGTCGAGTCACGCGGCCCGGCGCGTCGGCCGCGGGTGCAGCCGGTCCCGGGCCCGTGCGGTCGCCTTCCCGTATCGGCGAGTATCAGAGACGGTGATTGCGTGCTCCTCGCCCCAGACGATGCTTGTTGTCGCCGTACTCGTACGTGTGGCAGAAGCACCGGTCGGGGGCGGTGTCCGCGTCCGGCTGAAGCCACGGCGAGACGTCCACCGTCAGCACCGGGCGCCCGTCGGCCGCCTTCGGCAGCGGTGTCGAGACCAGAGCCCGACGTAGTCCATCCATCTCCAACCGCCCCTGGTTCAGGTGGGGTGACCTCCATTCGGCGGCCTTGTTGTGTGCCGTGTGGCGACAACTCATCCACGCGCGTGTGATGTTCCCGGAGTTCCCAGGAGTTGCTGCGTTGGGCCGACGACAACGTCGAGCGCGGTATGCGCGGCCAGGGTGCGGTACAAGTGCATGGAGTCACCGACCCCCGCACGACGCAGTCGGCCGTCCGAGGTGCGGAGCAGTGCTTCGTCAACGACCGCATGGCGTGGCTGGTATGTACGACGGGCGAGGAACTGCCCGTGTGCGCGTTCGACGCTGCTGACCTGCTGACCTGCTGACCTGCTGACCTGCCGATCTGCCGGACCCGATCGGATTCCCGATCTGGTCCGACGACCCGAGCGCACATACCAAGACCCTCGGCCGTCTGCGGACCGTGCGGTGGTACGAGGCCGGGATGACGCTGCGGATCCTCGTCCTGGACGACGCCGGGCCGTACTGTACCGGCGCACCCTGGAGGACCCGGGAGCCAGGCCAATCCGACCTGGGCATGCCAGATCCAGGGCTCCCTCGTCGGCGGCCTGGCCATCGGCTTCGGCGCGACGATGGCTACTCCCGCAAGTGGGTCGGGCCGTACCTGGTCACCCCTACCGGATGCGAAGACGCACCGTCCTCGGAAGAGAACGAGTCGTCAACGTCCTGCGCCGCTGACGCGGCGAGACAGTACCGAAGCCCCGGCTCCAGGTGACCAGGGGGAGCCAACATCCGCCCCGAGGATAGAAGTCAAGCCGAGCACAGCCACAGGCTGTGCTCCGCCGCGCAGGCGCCCTGACCGCCGAATAGAGAGACCGCTTGGACGGTCAACAGCCGCCAGATGAAACCAGCGTGACGGACCTTCAAGGGCTGCTTACCGCAGGTCGTCGGTGGCCTGTGCGGTGACCTTCCGTACTGCCTTGATGGCGAGGTCGGGCCGGTCGACGTAGATGTAGTGGCCGCTCTTGGCGGCGGTGCTGAGCTTGCTGTTGGAGGAGAGCGCGAGCCACTGCTCCTGCCCCTTGGACCACATCTCTTCCAGGGCGGGACCGTATTCGGGCACCTCGGCGTACTGGCTCTCGTGCTTGATGATCTCCACGGGGATGTCCCCGGCGGAGCTGACCTTCGCGTCCTCGATGACGAACTTCTCCTGGTTCTCGCCGCTGTTGGCCGCGATGGTCCCCGCGAGCAGTTGCGCGCCCTGGCCGGTGGCCGACTTGGGGATCGCCTTCGAGACGCCGGCGTTCAGCGCCGGGATCGTGGCGTCCATCAGCACCAGTCCCTTGACCCGGTCCTGGTGCTCGGGGGCGTACCGGGCCGCGATCTGTCCGCCCAGCGAGTGACCGGCCAGGACGGCCGGACGGTCACCTGCGACATCGTCGAGCACGGCGGTCAGGATCTTCGCGCTGTCGGCCTGGTGCTGGAGGCCCTTGGGCTTGTCGCTCGCGCCTTCGCCCAGCCGGTCGTAGGAGCAGACCCTGGCCTGCTCACTGAGGGTCTTCTGCAGGCCGGCAATCTTGCCAAGACCGTCACCCACACCGGCCAGCAGCAGGACGAGCGGCTGGTCTTTCTCCGCCGTCTTGCCGGAGCAGGAGACGTTCACCGACCGGTCTCCGACCTTGATCTTCTTGGTTCCGGTGAACGTGTTGCCGAGGGCGTCATCGAGGGCTTCGTCGACGGCGTCGTCGATGGACTTGTCGACGGCCTTCTCGGCGGGTGAGGGGGAATCCTCGCAGGCAACGAGCCCCGTGCCGACCACTGCACAGCACAGTACGGCCATGGCGGTTGCCTTGACGGTGTGCATCATGAGGAACTCCAAGAAGAATTGGGGGAAAGTTCGTTTATTCCGACGGCCGATGGCGCTATGACTGAACGTTATGGAAACGGCGATCCGGAATCGTCACCCCCGGGAGTGCACTTGCATGTGGCTCACGCGGGGGACAGCGAGAATGCCCCACTGGACGACTTGGGCCTCCAGAGCCCACCGGGCCCGCGACGATGCTCGTTCACCAGCGACAGAGATCAGCGACAGGGCGAGTTCCAGCCGGGGCACCTCTGGATGTCGGACGTTGGTCCAGCAGAGGTTCTCCCGCTCGGAGGGCGGTCTCGTTCAGTTCGGGTGGCAGGGGGGATGGCCAGGGTGCCGTCGTCGCGGAGTGCGGCGTGGCGGGCGAGTTCGGCGAGTACCCGTTCGGGGGTGAGGCGGGTGCGGGCCGCGATGGCGCGCAGGTGGCGGCCGACGTCTGCGGGCAGCCACACGTCGGCCCGCGGCTCGTCCCTCGCTTCCCGCTGTTCGTGCATCCGGGCGGCGTGTTCGCCCGGGGCTGTCAGGCGGAGCCTTTCGTGTCACGGTCCGGGTTGTACGACGATCACGGACCGGCGTTCGTAGGCGGCGTCGATGAAGCGGTAGAACGCTTCGGCGGCGGCCTGTCCGGAGGGCAGCATGACCCACTCACGGCTCACCGCCCTCGTGGGCGGCGAGCCGTCACCAGAAGAACAGCCGACCCGACACACCGCTCTCCCGTTCTGAGCGAAACCCCAGTGCTCCCGATTCCGAGTTGGTTCGCGGCGGCTCCCACGGTCTGCGTGAGCAGGGCGGCGATGTTCGTCGGTCCGACGCCACCGGGCACTGGAGTGATCAGACGGGCGCGGATGAGGACGGCGTCGAAGTCCACGTCACCGATGTTGCCCCGGTTGTACCCGGCGTCAATCACCACCGCGCCTGACCCCGTCGACATCTTTCTCCGGTGCAATGGCCTCGAACGCCGCGCGTTCGTCGATGTGCGGGCCGCGAGGATGCTGAAGCAGGATTCCGCGGACTTCCGGATCGCCGGACAGACCAGCGAGGGTGTCGATCAGTTCGGCGGCCGTGGTGGTGGCCGGCAGGCCGATGTGCCGGGACTGGATGCCTGCTTTCGCGCACCGTGCCCGCTTCATACGGACATACGTAACCGACGCGGGATCCTCTCCCACCAGCACCAGCACCAGCACCAGCACCAGCACCAGCACCGTCGCCAGCACCGTCGCCAGACGGGGACCGGTACCCGTGCGCCGTGAGACCTCCGCCGCCTTGGCCGCAGCCTCTTCGCGATGCGTCTGGCAAGACCGGTGCCGTCCAGGAGCTGAGCTGTCTGAGTCGGGACATCGTCGCCTCCAGGCGCTGCTGACACTCGCCCAGGCGCCCGGCATCGACACCTCGTCAGCCCGCTCCCCGGTGGTGCTCCACCTCAGCGCCAGTCACGTTCACGCGGCACTGGAGCAGTCGCTGGATCTTCGCCAGGCGCCGATCGGCGTCCTCGGCCAGGAAGCGACTTACGAACCTCATACTCCTCTGCGCTGACGTCGATTTCTCTCGGGTCGTGGCTCACATTCCGTGACACGCACACGTTGAGCAGTGGGGAATCTATTGGGAGTTCGAGGTCCAGGTCGTGCACAGTAGAGGGATGACTGAGTCGTCCTTGCCTGGTGGCTTCATCAATCACGTCGTGCGTGTCGGCGCCACAGTGCGACGGCCCCCATCGGCCAGCTCGCGGTTCATCGGCGACCTGTTAAAGATGCTTGAGGCTAACGGCTGGCCCGGTGCACCGAGCTACTACGGCATCGACGAAGAGGGCCGTGAAATTCTCGCCTACCTCGATGGGCATGTGGCCTGGGAGCCGCGACAGCCGTTGTGAGTTCTCACTGATGTTGAGGCAGCGTTGTGTCTCTGGCCTGCGGTGCTGCGGATGCGCTGAGATGTAACGGCAGTTGCCTTCTTCTGTTGGAAGCACCTGTGATCTGCCGTCTTGCGTGTTGGTTGAGAATGCTGCAGATGTAATG
>NZ_QQNA01000049.1 GCF_003346515.1 Streptomyces corynorhini | reverse complement strand
AGCCGGACACCGATCGGCAACGGGCCGGGGCGCCGCACAGCAGGTGTGCGGCGCCCCGGCCCGTTGCCGTGGGCGGCTACGTGGACGGCACCGGGGCTACCGGAGCGCGCGGGCCCGGTGGCCCCGGTGCCGCGCTGCCCTCCGTTCAGCTGCTCCCGGTGCTCCTGGTGCCGCGCGCCCTCCGCCCCTGGTGCCCCCGCCCCCGCGCCCGCGCCCGGTCAGGCTCCGGCGGGGATCCGCTCGCCGCCGATCTCGACCGCCGCGCAGCGCCAGCGCAGATCGGCGCCCTGCTCCAGCCGGAACGCCAGCGCGCGCACCTGCTCGCCCGCCGCGATGCTGGCCGACGCCTCGACCACCCCGGCGCACGGCTGGAACCCCCGGCAGGTGCGGACCACGGGGCGTGCGCCCCGGGCCCTGAGCGGCGTGCCGGGCGCGAGGCGCACGAGCTGCTCGTACGCCTCGCCGACGGTCTGGCCCAGCATCCAGTGCACCGGACGGTGGCCGCTGAGGACGGCGAGCAGCCGCTCCGCGAAGAGTTCGTGCGGCGGGATGTGTGTACGCCTGCGCGGGCGCGGGACGGCGGGCCGACGCTGGTCGCGCCTGCCGGGCGGCCGCGCGACGGAGCCCCGTGCCGCGCCGCGAGTGGTGCGGGCCGCCGTGGCGTCCGTGGCGTCCGTAGCGTCCGTGGCGTCCGTGGCGTCCGTGATGTTCGTCGTGCTCGTCCTGGTCACGCAGATCGCCCCCGTTCTGCCCCACCGGTGGATACCGGTCGGTAACTTTTTGTTTGGGGGATCTTTTACGGTTCCTTGGCGGGCGGCGCAAGGCACCCCGGCGTCGGTGGCGGCCGACCGTGAAATCACCTATCCGAGTGGCCCGAGCGCGGTGCCGGGCCCGATCAGGCGCTGCGGGGCGCGGCCTCGGTGGACGCCCCGGGGCGCCGAGGTCATCACTCCGAAGGAGGACCGCCGCACGTATCCTTTGAACGCTCTCCCCCCTACCGAAAGCGGCCAGCCATGCGCGTCTACGTCCCCCTGACCCTTCCCGGTCTCGCCGAGGCGCACAGGACCGGCGAAGTGGGGCCGGGACCGCTGACCGGCTACGCGGTGACCCCCGGGCTGCGCGAGTGGTACGTCTCCGACGACATCGAGGAGCTGGAGTACGCGGCCCTCAACCGGGCCGCCGCCGCATCGCTCCGGCTGCTCGCCGCCGACCCCGGCGCCCGGCGCCGCAGGGTGGTCGTCGCGGCCGACGTGCCGGACCGGGAGGCCGTGGCCGACCCCGATCTGGCGCTGGACCCGGCCGGTCTCGGCGAGGTGCGGATCGCCTCCGCGATCAAGCTCGCGAAGGCGGCGGCCGTGCACGTCGACTCCGACGACGCGGACGCCGACGTGAGCGCCGCCGCCGCGGCGCTGGGAGCGGCGGACCACGGGGACGACGACGCCCGGTTCACGGTGGACGGCGCGGAGGACCACGAGCTGCTCTGGTACGGGATCCAGGAGATCGGGAACCTGCTCGGCTGACGGCCCGCTGTCAGACCCTGCCGGTACGGTTCTGGACATGGGGAAGCAGCGCGTACATCTGATCTGGGACTGGAACGGCACCCTCCTCGATGACATCCAGGCGGTCATCGGGGCGACCAACGCGGCCTTCGCGGACATAGGCCTGGAACCGATCTCCCTGGACCGCTACCGCGAGCTGTACTGCATCCCGATCCCGCGCTTCTACGAGCGGCTGATGGGCCGGCTCCCCAGCGACGCCGAGTGGGCCGTGATGGACGAGACCTTCCACCGCCACTACACGGAGCGCCGCGCGGGCTGCGGGCTGACGGAGGGCGTGGAGGAGCTGCTCGCCGGGTGGTCGCTGGCGGGCGGCAGCCAGTCGCTGCTGAGCATGTACGGGCACCAGGAGCTGGTCCCCGTGGTCCGTGAATACGGGATCGAGCGCCACTTCCTGCGCGTCGACGGACGCACCGGCCCCTCCGGCGGCAGCAAGGCCGTGCACATGGAGCGCCATCTCGCCTCACTGGCCGCCGTCGGCGCGATATCCGCCGACCGTACGGTGGTGATCGGGGACGCGGTGGACGACGCGCTCGCCGCGGCGTACGTCGGCGCGCGGGCCGTGCTGTACACCGGGGGCTCGCACAGCCGGGCAGCCCTCGCCGCCGTCGGCGTGCCGGTGGTGGACAGCCTCGCCGAGGCTGTCCACGTCGCACTGGACGGGGCTTAGCCAGGCCCTTCGCACTGGACGGGGCCTGGCCCCCCTGATCCGGCCCGATCCCCACGGCAGACCCTGGAAGCTCGCGTTCTGTCGCTGTCCATAGCGTCCAACTCGGCGTACCGCTTTTGTACACATGCGGCTCATGACGACCCCCCGGTGGAGAGCGATAGCCTTGGGCTCGTGATCAGCGCGATACGCCATGGGGGCAGCGAAGCCCCCGGCCTGCGCCCGGAGCGCCACCGCGCCGGGCGATCGCTGGTCGCCAGGAGCCACACGCCCTGGAATCCGGACCGGCGGTCAAAATTGGCCAATAACGCCCCGGACATCTCTCATCGCGGCATAACGTCGACCCAGACCGGAAACCCCGCGTCGTGGCGTTGTGTCGCTTCCTTCACCTACGTCACGCAATGGCGCGCGACAGGAGCCAGAGGACATGCAGACCAAGCTGGACGAAGCCAAGGCCGAGCTGCTCGAACAGGCGGCCCGGACCGCTGAGAACAGCCCGGCGGGGGGTACGGGGGGGCCGGGGGGCGGCCCCAGGAAGGACAACGCCTCGGCCGGTTCCCGCACCGACGGCCACGGAGAGGGCCCCGCCGGCCAGGACGCCCTCGTCGCGTACCTCCAGCGCTACTACCTGCACACCGCTCCCGAGGACCTGACGAGCCGCGACCCGCTCGACATCGCCGGCGCCGCGCTCTCGCACCACCGCCTCGCCGCCGGCCGCCCCCAGGGGACGGCCAGCGTCCGCGTGTACACCCCCACGGTCGAGGAGAACGGCTGGACGTGCCGCCACTCCGTCGTCGAGGTCGTCACCGACGACATGCCCTTCCTCGTGGACTCCGTCACCAACGAGCTGACCCGGCAGAGCCGCGGCATCCACGCGGTCATCCACCCCCAGATCGTGGTGCGCCGCGACGTCGCCGGGAAGCTGATCGAGGTCCTCCCCGAGGGCACCGCCGCCGACGGCGAGCGCCCCCACGACGCGGTCACCGAGTCCTGGATCCACGTCGAGATCGACCGCGAGACCGAGCGCGCCGACCTCAAGCAGATCACCTCCGACCTGCTGCGCGTGCTGTCCGACGTCCGCGAGACCGTCGAGGACTGGGAGAAGATGCGCGGCTCCGCGCTGCGCATCGCCGACGAACTGCCCAGCGAGCCCACGGCCGACGACCTGCGCGACCAGGAGGTCGAGGAGGCCCGTGAGCTGCTGCGCTGGCTCGCCGCCGACCACTTCACCTTCCTCGGCTACCGCGAGTACCAACTGACCGACGGCGACGCCCTGTCCGCCGTCCCCGGCACCGGCCTCGGCGTACTGCGCTCCGACCCGATCCACCACGAGAACGACGACCACCCGGTCAGCCCGTCGTTCAGCCGACTGCCCGCCGACGCCCGCGCCAAGGCCCGCGAGCACAAGCTGCTCGTCCTGACCAAGGCCAACAGCCGCGCCACCGTCCACCGGCCCGGCTACCTCGACTACGTCGGCGTCAAGAAGTTCGACACCAAGGGCAACGTCATCGGGGAGCGGCGCTTCCTCGGACTGTTCTCCTCCGCCGCGTACACCGAGTCCGTACGCCGGGTCCCGGTGATCCGGCGCAAGGTCGCCGAGGTGCTGGAGGGCGCGGGCTTCTCGCCCAACAGCCACGACGGCCGCGACCTGCTCCAGATCCTGGAGACCTACCCGCGCGACGAACTCTTCCAGACGCCCGTCGACGAACTCCGCTCCATCGTCACCAGCGTCCTCTACCTCCAGGAGCGCCGCAGGCTGCGGCTCTACCTGCGCCAGGACGAGTACGGCCGCTACTACTCGGCGCTCGTCTACCTGCCGCGCGACCGCTACACCACCGGTGTCCGGCTGCGGCTCGTCGACATCCTGAAGGAAGAGCTGGGCGGCACCAGCGTCGACTTCACCGCCTGGAACACAGAATCGATTCTGTCCCGGCTGCACTTCGTCGTCCGAGTCCCCCGGGGCACCGAGCTGGCCAAGCTCACCGACGCCGACACCGACCGGATCGAGGCCCGGCTCGTCGCCGCCGCCCGCTCCTGGGCCGACGCGTTCGGCGAGGCACTCAACGCCGAATGCGGCGAGGAGCGCGCCGCCGAGCTGCTGCGCCGCTACGGCTCCGGCTTCCCCGAGGGGTACAAGGCCGACCACACCCCGCGCGCCGCCGTCGCCGACCTGGCCCACCTGGAGGCGCTCGACAAGGCCGAGTCGGACTTCTCGCTCTCGCTCTACGAGCCCGTCGACGCCGGACCAGGCGAGCGGCGCTTCAAGATCTACCGCTCGGGCGAGCAGGTCTCCCTCTCCGCCGTCCTGCCCGTACTCCAACGGCTCGGCGTCGAGGTCGTCGACGAGCGCCCCTACGAGCTGCGCTGCTCGGACGGGACCCACGTCTGGATCTACGACTTCGGCCTGCGGCTCCCGCAGAGCGGCGCCGGAGGCGGCGACTACCTGACCGAGGACGACCGCGAGCGCTTCCAGAACGCCTTCGCCGCCGTATGGACCGGAGCCGCGGAGAACGACGGCTTCAACTCCCTCGTCCTCGGAGCCGGTCTGGACTGGCGCCAGGCGATGGTGCTGCGCGCGTACGCCAAGTACCTGCGCCAGTCGGGCTCGACCTTCAGCCAGGACTACATGGAGGACACCCTCCGCAACAACGTCCACACCACCCGGCTGCTGGTCTCCCTCTTCGAGGCCAGGATGGCGCCGGAGCGCCAGAGCGCCGGCATCGAGCTGACGGAAGCGATGCTGGAGGAGCTGGACGGCGCCCTCGACCAGGTCGCCAGCCTGGACGAGGACCGCATCCTGCGCTCCTTCCTCACCCTCATCAAGGCCACGCTGCGCACCAACTTCTTCCAGAGCGCCGACAGCGGTGACCGGCACGCGTACGTGTCGATGAAGTTCGACCCGCAGGCCATCCCCGACCTGCCCGCGCCCCGCCCCGCCTACGAGATCTGGGTCTACTCCCCGCGCGTCGAGGGCGTCCACCTGCGCTTCGGCAAGGTCGCGCGCGGCGGGCTGCGCTGGTCGGACCGTCGGGAGGACTTCCGTACGGAGATCCTCGGCCTGGTCAAGGCGCAGATGGTCAAGAACACGGTGATCGTGCCGGTCGGCGCCAAGGGCGGCTTCGTCGCCAAGCAGCTGCCCGACCCGGCCGTCGACCGGGACGCCTGGCTCGCCGAGGGCATCGCCTCGTACAAGATCTTCATCTCGGCGCTGCTCGACATCACGGACAACATGGTCGCGGGCGAGGTCGTCCCCCCGGCCGACGTCGTCCGCCACGACGGGGAGGACACCTATCTCGTCGTCGCCGCCGACAAGGGCACCGCCAGCTTCTCCGACATCGCCAACGACGTCGCCGTCTCCTACGACTTCTGGCTCGGCGACGCCTTCGCCTCCGGCGGCAGCGCCGGATACGACCACAAGGGCATGGGCATCACGGCGCGCGGCGCCTGGGAGTCCGTCAAGCGGCACTTCCGCGAGCGCGGCCACGACACCCAGACCGAGGACTTCACCGTCGTCGGCGTCGGCGACATGTCGGGCGACGTCTTCGGCAACGGCATGCTGCTCTCCGAGCACATCCGGCTCGTCGCCGCCTTCGACCACCGGCACATCTTCCTCGACCCGCACCCCGCCGCGGCCCCCTCCTACGCGGAGCGCCGCAGGCTGTTCGAGCTGCCGCGCTCCTCGTGGGCCGACTACGACAAGTCGCTGCTGTCGCAGGGCGGCGGGATCCATCCCCGTACCGCCAAGTCCATCCCCGTCAACGCCCATGTGCGCGAGGTCCTCGGCATCGAGCCCGGCATCACGAAGCTGACGCCCGCCGAGCTGATGAAGGCCATCCTCCAGGCCCCCGTGGACCTGCTGTGGAACGGCGGCATCGGCACGTACGTCAAGTCCTCCACCGAGACGGACGCCGACGTCGGCGACAAGGCCAACGACGCCATCCGCGTCAACGGCGAGGACCTGCGCGTCAAGGTCGTCGGCGAGGGCGGCAACCTGGGGCTGACCCAGCTCGGCCGCATCGAGTTCGCCCGGCGCGGCGCCGGTGGCGAGGGCGGCCGGATCAACACCGATGCCATCGACAACAGCGCGGGCGTCGACACCTCCGACCACGAGGTGAACATCAAGATCCTGCTCAACGGGCTGGTCACCGAGGGCGACATGACCGTCAAGCAGCGCAACACGCTGCTCGCGGAGATGACCGACGAGGTCGGCGCGCTCGTCCTGCGCAACAACTACGCGCAGAACACGGCCCTGGGCAACGCCTCCTCCCAGGCACCCTCCCTGCTCCACGCGCACCAGCGCTTCATGCGGCGGCTGGTACGCGACGGACACCTCGACCGGGCGCTGGAGTTCCTGCCCGCCGACCGGCAGATCCGCGAGCTGCTCAACACGGGCAGGGGCCTGTCCCAGCCCGAACTGGCCGTCCTGCTCGCCTACACCAAGATCACGGCGGCGGACGAGCTGATCCACACGCGGCTCCCCGACGACCCGTACCTGCGCAAGCTGCTGCACGCGTACTTCCCGCAGCCGCTGCGCGAGCGGTTCGCCGAGCAGATCGACGCGCACGCGCTGCGCCGCGAGATCATCACGACGGTGCTGGTCAACGACACTGTGAACGCGGGCGGTTCGACCTTCCTGCACCGGCTGCGCGAGGAGACCGGCGCGTCGGTCGAGGAGATCGTCCGGGCGCAGACCGCGGCCCGGGAGATCTTCGGGCTGAACGCCGTGTGGGACGCGGTCGAGGCGCTGGACAACGAGGTCCCGGCCGAGGTGCAGACCCGGATCAGGCTGCACTCGCGGCGGCTGGTCGAGCGCGGTACGCGCTGGCTGCTGGGCAACCGGCCGCAGCCGCTGGAGATCGCCGGGACCATCGAGTTCTTCGCGGCGGGCGTGGAGCGGGTCTGGGCGCAGCTGCCCACGATGCTGCGCGGCGCCGAGCTGGAGTGGCACCAGTCGATCCTGGCGGAGCTGACGGCGGCGGGCGTTCCGGAGGAGCTGGCCGTACGGGTGGCGGGGTTCTCGCCCGCCTTCCCGGCGCTCGACATCGTGGCGATCGCGGACCGTACGGAGCAGGACCCGCTCTCCGTCGCCGAGGTGTACTACGACCTCGGCGACCGGCTGCGGATCACGCAGCTGATGGACCGGATCATCGAGCTGCCCCGCGCCGACCGCTGGCAGTCCATGGCCCGCGCCTCCATCCGCGAGGACCTGTACGCGGCGCACGCGGCGCTGACGGGGGACGTGCTGGCGGTGGGCAACGGCAATTCGACGCCGGAGGAGCGGTTCACCGCGTGGGAGGAGAAGAACGCCGCGATCCTGGGCCGTTCGCGGTCCACGCTGGACGAGATCCAGGGCTCGGACGCGTTCGACCTGGCGAACCTGTCGGTCGCGATGCGGACGATGCGCACGCTGCTGCGGATGCACAGCTGACGCGCGTCGGCCGGGCGGTTGACCCAGCACCCGTCGGGCCCGGGGCCTTCGGGCTCCGGCCCGGACGGGGTTTCGGCCGGAGGGGGTGTCGGCCGGACGGGGTTTCGGGCGGACGTGGTGTCGGGCGGAGGGGGTTTCGGCCCGAAAGGGCTCCGGCCCGGGACGGGTTTCGGGCCTCCCGTACGTCCTGGCCCGTCAGCGCGCCGCGGTGATGACCAGCGCGGCCAGGGCCGCCGCGCACGCGATCTGCGTCAGGGCCTGTGGCGATCAGCGTGACCGTCACACGCCTGCGCCACTGCCGGTCCCGGCCCGTCACCACGTCGACGCGCCGACGTAGGGGCGTACAGGCGTCTCCTGCGTGTGGTGTCCCATGGCCACCAGGCGTTCGACGCAGCACCGGCAGGCGTACAGGGGCGTCTCGCCGTACGGGCCGACCAGTTCGCCGACCCGGATCACCTGCACGCCGCCCCGGTCGCAGCGGAAGCAGTCGCCCAACTGGACCGGGGCGTTGGTGTCGGCGGGGGCGTCCCAGGCCGTCACGGGCCTTCGGCCGTCCGGCTCCGGCTCCGGCTCCGGCTCCGGCTCCGGCTCCGGTCCAGGTTCCGGCACGGGCACGGGCAGGGCCGGGGGCCCGAGAGCGCCAGCGTGCGGGGCAGCGCCTGGACGTACGTGGTGCCCGCGCAGCGGTGCGGTGAGCGCAGCTCGAAGATGTCGGCGGCCAGGCACGGCGGGCACGGGGCGGGCACGCCGACGCCGGGCGCGTCGGACGGGTCGGACAGGTCGGACGGTTCGGGCTCCCCCAGGGGCGGGCCGTGCCACAGCATGGTCATCCCGCTCTCCTCGCACCGGGTGCCCGCGAGGTATCCGGCGGGCGCGTCGGGGCCGATGCCCGGCTCCCACGTCATCGGGCCGCCCGTTCGGCCCGGCGCAGGACGGCGCCCTCGTCGCACAGATCGCCGCTGGTGCACGAGGGGCAGGTGGTGAGGTGGTCCAGCAGGGACCGCCACGCGTGCGCGTGCGGCCGGGCGGGGTCCTCCAGCCGCACGGCCCCGGCGTGCAGTATGACCGCGACGGCGTCCGGGACGCAGAGCCGGTCCGGGCTCTCCAGCGGCGTCGCCCAGTAGGGGTCGGCGACGCGCCTGGACACACCTTCGGTCCGGGGAACGCCGAGCCAGGCTCCACGGCCGAGCACCGCCGCGTGCGGAGACTTCCAGGACTCCGTCGTCTGCGGCGGCACCAGGGCGTAGTACCAGACGCCGGGGTGACAGATCACCGGCCCGTCGAGCGCGGCGGCCAACCCGGCGCGCACGCCGTCCGCGGCGGTGCTGCCGAGGGCCGCGTGCACCAGGTTCGGGTGCATCTTGACGGCGTCGAACCGCCGCCCGGTCGGCAGCATCGCCGGGCGCCGCTCCTTCCAGTCGCGGAGCGGGATGTCCGGATCCTTGGCGGTCAGGGACAGCCACCCCGCGATGGCCTTCCGGGCCCGGGGCCCGGAACTCGCCGGACGTGGAAGACGGTAGGGGCGGGTGGGTGCGCCGTGGGGATCGGACATGGTCGGCTCCAAGGGCCTCGTGGGTGCGTAGGGCCATGGTGGGAGCGCGGAAAGGCCCTGGCTATCACGGGATAGTGATAGCCAGGGCCAGGGGGTTACGGTACGTCAGGCGCCCAGCCAGGAGCCGTATGAGAGGAAGCTGTCGGGCAGTTGGCGTTTCGCCGCTTCCAATCCGGCGTACGTCTCCCGGACCGTCGCGTGGTAACGCGCCTGCTGGGGAGCGGCCTTGCGGGCGGACAGCAGATTCGCGAACGCGGCGTCCAGGTCGCCCGTCCACATCTGCGCGCGGGCCAGCTCCGCATGATGGTGGCTGCGCCGCGAGGCCGGCCAGCCGCGCGGCATGGTGACGGCCCGTCCGATCCGTGACGCGTCCTCGTACTGGTCCAGCTCGGCCGCCACCGAGACCCGGTGCACGGCCACATTGGTCGGTCCGAAGCTGAGCCAGTGGACCTCCGCCGCCTCGCCGGTGCCCCGGGCGATCTCGTCCGCCTGGTCGAGGTGGCTACCGGCCCGGGTCCTGTTCTGGGCCCGGCCCGCCATCACGGCCGCACCCAGGTGGAGTTGTCCGGTCACGACGTCCCGCTCGCGGCCCGTGTCGGCCTGCTCCAACGTCGTCAGACCGAGCGCCACCAGGCGCTCGCCCGTCCGGTACTGGCCCTCCCTGAGATAGGTCAGGGCCCGCATGTACCGGTACATCCCGCCGACCACCGCGTCCGATCCACGCTCCGCCGCCCAGTCCATGCGCGACAGCGCGATCGACGCGAGGTCGTTGAACCCGAGCTTCGCCGCGACGTCGTAGGCCGTGCGGTACGTGCTCGCCAGCAGGAGCCACCCCTCGGTGGTCCCCGCCGTGTGCGCGGCGGTCGTCGCCTCCTGGATCAGGCCGGCCACCTCACCGGCGGCCCGCTTGATCTCACCGGCGCGGACGATGACGAGGAGGTGGTCGGCGTCGTCGCTCAGGAGTTGGTGCGGGCGCGGGGTGATGTCCGGGTCCGGGCCGAGGTCGTACACGTCCAGGGCTTCCCGGATCGGCCTTATCAGCACGTCGAGTTCGTCGGCGCGCAGCTCGGTCACGTACGGCTGGCCGGTGATGGTCGCCACCTCGACCCGGAGGGCACGGGCGAGACTCGCGATGACGTGGGGGCTGGCGGGCAGCACGCCTTGCTCGGTCTTGGTGAGAGTGCTGTAGGGCACTGTTGAGAGGTCGGAGAGGGCACGCTGAGTGAGGTGTCTTTCCATGCGCAGACGTTTGATGCGTGCGCCTGTGTGGTCATGGGGCAGGGCGTGCATACAGGCTCCTGTTCTGACTCGACACCAGAACGGTACCCGCGCTCGGCCCGGCGGGTACAGGAACCGAGGCGCGCACCACCCACCGGGGACGTCGGTCCGGCTGGCCGCCCCCGCCTGCCGTGACGCCGCTCCGCCGTGACCCCGCTCGCCGTAACTCCGCTCGCCGTAACTCCGCCCGCCGTGATGCCGTCCCGCCGCGTCAGCCCCTCTTCCCGCCCTTGCCGCCCTTGGGCCCCTTCCCCGTGAACTCGTCGTACGCCGCGACGACCTCCGCCACCGGGCCGTCCCTCCGCAGCGTCCCCGACTCCAGCCAGATCGCCCGGTCGCAGGTCTCCAGGATCGACTGGTTGCTGTGGCTGACCAGGAAGACGGTGCCCGCCTGCTCGCGCAGTTCGGCGATGCGCCGCTGGCTGCGGCGCTGGAACTTCGCGTCACCGGTCGACAGCGCCTCGTCGATCAGCAGGACGTCGTGGCTCTTGGCGGCGGCGATCGAGAAGCGCAGCCGCGCGCCCATTCCCGAGGAGTACGTGCGCATCGGCAGGGAGATGAAGTCGCCCTTCTCGTTGATGCCGGAGAACTCCACGATGTCGTCGTAGCGGGTACGCACCTGCTCCCGCGACATGCCCATGGCCAGTCCGCCGAGGATGACGTTGCGTTCGCCGGTCAGATCGCTCATCAGCGCCGCGTTGACGCCGAGCAGCGAGGGCTGGCCCCGGGTGAAGACCCGGCCCTGTGACGGTGGCAGCAGCCCCGCGATGGCCTTGAGGAGCGTCGACTTGCCGGATCCGTTGGAGCCGATCAGTCCGATGGCCTCGCCCTTGTACGCGGCGAAGCTGACGCCCTTGACGGCGTGCACCTCCCGTACGCCGGGGGCCGCCTTGCGCGAGACGATGCGGCTGAGGGCGGAGGTGGCGCTGCCCCGGCCGCCCTTGGTGCCGTGGACCTGGTAGGTGATGTGCACGCCGTCGACGACGACGGTGGGGGTGGGTTCGGGCTCAGCCACGTCCGTACTCCTCCTCGGCCTTCCAGAAGAACAGGAATCCGCCGACGCCCGCGAGCGCCGCCCAGCCGAGGGCGACGGCCCAGATGTGCGGGGGCAGTTGTCCGGCGGTGAAACTGTCGATGAGCGCGAAGCGCATCAGGTCGATGTAGACGGCGGCCGGATTGCACTCCAGGGCCACCGTGACGAAGTGGGGCAGGTGGTCGCCGCTCGTCACCCGGTCGACGCTCCACATCACTCCGGACACGTACATCCAGGTGCGCAGCAGGAACGGCATCAGCTGCGCGATGTCCGGGGTCTTGGCGGCCAGCCGTGCCACCACCAGCGAGACCCCCGTGTTGAACAGCGCCTGGAGCAGCAGCGCCGGCACCGCCAGCAGCCAGCCGGGGCGCGGGTACTGGCCGAAGCAGACCAGGATCGCCACCAGCGCGCCCATCGAGAACAGCAGCTGCTGGAGCTGCTGCAGGGCGAGGGCGATCGGCAGGGCGGCGCGCGGGAAGTGCAGGGCCCGGACGAGACCGAGGTTGCCGGAGATCGCGCGGGTGCCCGCCGTGATCGAGTTCGAGGTGAAGGTCCAGATGAAGACGCCCGTCACCAGGAACGGGATGAAGTCCGGCACGTCGCGCTTGGTGTCGAGCAGGACTCCGAAGATGAAGTAGTAGACCGTCGCGTTGAGCAGCGGGGTCATGATCTGCCAGATCTGGCCCAGCTTCGCCTGGCTGTACTGGGCGGTCAGCCGGGCGGTGGCGAACGCGGTGATGAAGTGCCGACGCGACCAGAGCCGCCCGACGTACTCCGGCAGGGACGGGCGGGCGCCGCTCACGGTCAGGCCGTGGCGCAGGGCCAGGGCGGCGAGGTCGGACCCGGCGGTGGGGCCGGGCGGGGGTCCTGGGGCCCGGGGGGAGGGCGGTGCGATCGTCTGGCTCACGGTGTCGCTTTCGACGGTGGCTGTTTGCTGTTTTTGTTTCCGAGACCGGTGCGGGGTGGGCGGGGACGTGTTCCGCCGACTGGTCCGGCGGCGCTTTGCCGTCCCTTTACGTCGGAACGGGTCCGTATCGTCGTAACGACAAGGTAGGGCGACGAGCGTCGCAACGCAACCGTTTCGTCGTGACGCCGATGGCGCTATGCTCGGCCGTGATGACTACGGAACCGCGCCCCTCGGCCGCCTCCCGCACCGCTCGCCGTGCCCCGGCGGGCGCCGCCGTGCTCCGGGAAGAGGTGACCGACGCCATCCGCGCGGCCGTCTTCGAGGAGCTGGCGGCGGTCGGGTTCGCCCGGATGTCCATCGAGGGCATCGCGCGCCGCGCCGGTGTCGGCAAGACCGCCGTCTACCGCCGCTGGAAGTCCAAGCTGGCGCTCGTCCTCGACCTGGTCTCGGTCTTCGCGGCGCAGGGGCTGCCCGCTCCGGCGACCGGTTCGCTGTATGGGGACGTGCGCGCGCTGCTGGAAGTCGCCGCGCACGCCCTGCGCCACCCGGTCGCCTCGCAGGTCATCCCGGATCTGCTGGTGGAGGCGGCCCGGCATCCCGAGATCTCCGACGCGATCAAGGCGGCGCTGCTGGACGGACAGCGGGGCATCGCGGCGGTGATCGTCCGGGAGGCGGTGGCGCGCGGGGAGCTGCCGGAGGGCGCGGACCCCGACCGGGCCCTCGATCTGATCATCGGACCGCTCTACTGGCGGCTCGTGGTGGTACGGGGCGAACTGCCCCCGGGCTATCTGGACGATCTGGCGGCGTCCGCGGTGCTCGCGCTCAGCCGTTGAGACGGACTGACGGGCCCCGGGCTGGGTACGCGCCGGGGTGAGCAGCCGGGGTGGGACCGCGCCCGTTGGTTACGAGGGCGGACACTGCTACATTTCCGGAGGCCGTGCGAGAGATCGAGGAGGTGGTACCCGTGAACGCAGTATCGACATGGGTGCTCCCCTCCGGGGTCACGGTCGGGCGCTAGGCAGGTCGTCCGGGAGCGCCGTTCCAGCGCACTCCCGAAAGGCACGACCATGCGTTTCACTTCCGAGCGGCGCCTTGACGACGGCGTCCTCGAACGCGAATTCACCCTCGGTGAGATCCCCGGCATTCTGTGGACACCGGCCCCTGCTTCGGCCCCCGCATCGGCTTCGGCCCCCGCATCGGCATCGGTACCCGCACCGGCACCCTCTTCGACACCCGCACCAGCACCGCTGATCCTGCTCGGCCACCCTCCCCTCGGGCTGCGCAGGATGTACCCCCGGCTGGTGGCGCGGGCCCTGCACTGCGCGGCGGAGGGCTTCGCCACGGCCACCATCGAGCTTCCCGGCAGCGGCGACCGGCCCCGTTGGCCCGCCGTGGAGCGGGCCCGCGCCGACCTGCGCCGGGCGATGGAGGCCGGCGAGCCGGTCGGCGACGAGATCATCGACGCCCTCGTCCTTCCGCTGGTCGACAAGGCCGTCCCGGAATGGCAGGCCGCCCTGGACGCCCTTCTTCCGCTGCCCGGGATCGGCGGCCCGGTCGGGTACTCGGGGGGAGTGATCTCCATCGGCACCCGGCTGGCGGTGGTCGAGCCCCGCGTATCGGCCGCCGTTCTGTTCGCCGGGAGTTTCGTGCCTCGCGCCATGTTCGAGGAGGCCCGGCAGGTCACCATCCCCCTGCACGTCCTGCTCCAGTGGGACGACGAAGGGAACAACCGGCAGGCGGCCCTGGATCTGTTCGACGCCTTCGGCTCCGAGGAGAAGTCCCTGCACGCCCACATGGGCGGGCACACCGGCGTCCCGCAGTTCGCGGGCGACGCCGCGGCCCGGTTCTTCACCCGCCATCTGACGTGAGGCCGGGCCGTCGCGACGGCAGCAGACGGCAGCAGACGGCAACCGACGGCAGCAGACGGCAACCGACGGCAGCAGACGGCAACTGATGCCGACCGGCGTGGCCGCTCCTCCCCGTTCAGCGTGAAAGCCCAGGTCATAGACCCTATGACCTGGGCTTTCACGGGCTCCCGACGGGCGCTACTTCACCGCGCCCGCCATCACACCGGACACGAACTGCCGCTGGAACGCGAAGAACACGACCAGCGGGATGATCATCGAGACGAACGCCCCCGGCGCCAGCACATCGATGTTGTTGCCGAACTGCCGAACCTGCTGCTGGAGCGCGACCGTGATCGGCGGGCTCTTGGAGTCCGCGAAGATCAGCGCGACCAGCATGTCGTTCCAGACCCAGAGGAACTGGAAGATGCCGAGCGAGGCGATCGCCGGACCGCCGAGCGGCATCACGACCCGGGTGAACAGCCTCAGCTCGCCCGCCCCGTCGAGCCGCGCCGCCTCCAGCAGCTCCCTCGGGATCTCCGCGAAGAAGTTCCGCAGCAGGAAGATCGCGAAGGGCAGCCCGAAGGAGACATGGAAGATGATCACCCCGAAAGTTGTCTCAAAAATGCCGATGGCGCCGAACAGTTTCGCCACCGGAACCAGCGCGACCTGCACGGGCACCACCAGCAGCCCCACGACCACCAGGAACCACCAGTCGCGGCCGGGAAAGTCCAGCCAGGCGAAGGCGTACGCGGCGAGCGAGCCGATCACCACGACCAGGACCGTCGAGGGAACGGTGATCATGACCGTGGAGAACAGCGAGTGGGTGATCGTGTCGTTCTCCAGCAGCCGCGAGTAGTTCGCGGTGGTCAGCTGGGCGGGGGCCGTGAAGACCTTCCACCAGCCGCTGGCGTTGATGTCCGAGGAGTCGCGCAGCGACGAGATCAGCAGGCCGATCGTCGGCATCAGCCAGAACAGGCCGACGAGGACCAGGAAGACCCGCATCACCCCGCCGCCCGCGCGGGCGGCGATCCGGCCGCCGAGGGACGGCTTCGCCCTGACCGTGGTGGACTCGGTGGTCATCGGCGGGTCTCCTTCCGCATGCGCCGGATGTTGAACAGCATCACCGGCAGTACCAGCAGAAGCAGCAGTACGGCGATGGCGCTGCCGACCCCGAGATCCGCGTCCGTACCGAACGACGAGCGGTAGAGCTGGAGCGCCAGCACGTTCGCGTCGGCCTGCGAGGAGCCCGGTGGAATGATCAGGACCAGGTCGAAGATCTTCAGTACGTTGATCATCAGCGTGACCATGACGACCGCGAGGACCGGGGCCAGCAGCGGTACGGTGATCCGGCGGAAGACCTGCCACTCGGTGGCGCCGTCGACCCGCGCCGCCTCCATGAGTTCGCGGGGCACGCTCGCCAGGCCCGCCGCGATCAGCACCATCGCGAACCCGGCCCACATCCACAGATAGCTGCCGATGATCGCCGGGGTGACCAGCGAGGGACCGAGCCACTCCACCCCGTTGTACGGCTCCTTGAAGTTGGACTCGGGCAGCCGCAACTGGGCGCCGTCGGCGGCTGCGGGCAGGCTGAACGTACCGTCGGCGCCCGCCGTGGCGGTGGCGACGACTTTGCCGTCCTTCACCGCCTCCACCTTGAGCCCCTTGAGCCCCAGCTCCTCGGGGTCGATGACGTTGGGCTTCCCGCCGCCGCCCGGGGTGAAGTCCAGCCAGGCCGTACCGGTGACCTTGCCGTCCCCGGCCGTCGCCCCCTTGGCCGGGAGCGCGTCCGAGGGCATCTTGGCCGGCGGCACCCCGACGAGCGGCAGCAGCACCTCCGTACCGGCCCGGACGGGTTCCTTGGTGACGAACGTGCCGCCGCCACCCGCCTTCAGCGGATGCACCGGCAGCGGATGCGCCTTCGGATATCCCGCCGCGTCGCTGAAGGTGTCGTGCACCCCCACCACCACCGCGTTGGCGACGCCCCGGCTCGGGTCCTGCTCGTACACCAGCCGGAAGATGATGCCCGCGGCGAGCATCGAGATCGCCATCGGCATGAAGACGATCAGCTTGAAGGCCGTGCCCCAGCGCACCCGTTCGGTGAGTACGGCGAAGATCAGCCCGAGCGCCGTGGCGACCGTCGGGGCGACGACGACCCAGATCGCGTTGTTCTTGACCGCCGTCAGGATCGTGTCGTCGGTGAACAGCTCCACATAGTTGTCGAGTCCGGCGAAGCTGGTGCCGGATTTGTCGAAGAACGACCGGTAGACCGAGAACCCGATGGGGTAGACCACGAGCGCGCCGAGCAGCACCAGCGCGGGCAGCAGAAAGCCGACCGCGACAGTTTTACGTGTGCCTGTCACGCTCTTACGTGTACGGGGGACGGGGGGCGCCGGTGCGGCGCCCCCCTTGACCGGGGATGTCATCCCGTCAGCTCTTGTACGCCTTGGCCGCGGCCGATTCCAGCTGCTGCTGGACGCCCGCGATGTCCTTCGGGTTCTTCAGGAAGTCCTGAAGGGCCTTCCACTCGCCCTTGCCGGGCGTCCCGCCGAACGACTGCGGCATCTGGTCCGACATGTCGAAGCGGAAGTCGTCGCCCGCCGCGATGAGCGCCTTGGCGATGTCCCGCTGGACGTCGTTGGGGTACGCGGCGACGTCCAGGGACTTGTTGGGCGAGACGAAACCGCCCGACTCCGCCCAGATCTTCGCGGCGTCGGCGGAGGCCAGGAAGGTCAGCAGCGCCTGCGCGCCCTTGGTGTCCTTGAGCGCCACGGCCGCGTCGCCGCCCGTCACCACCGGCGAGTCGGTGCCGACCGCCGGGAACGGGAAGACCTTCGCGTCCGTACCGATCTTGGCTTCGGTCTCCGCGATGTTGACGCCGACGAAGTCGCCCTCGAAGACCATCGCGCCCTTGGGCTGGTCACCACCGGTGAACGTCTGCGTGACGGACGCCGGGAACTCCGTCTGGAGCGCGCCGTCGGTGCCGCCCGCGATCAGGCTCGGCTTGCCGAACAGCTCGGCCAGAGTGGTCAGCGCGTCCTTCACCGACCCGTCGGTCCACTTGATCTCGTGCTTCGCCAGCTGGTCGTACTTCTCCGGGCCCGCCTGCGAGAGATAGACGTTCTCGAACCAGTCGGTGAGGGTCCAGCCGTCCGCGCCGCCGACCGAGACCGGCGTGACGCCCGAGGCCGAGATCGTCTCGGCCGTCGACAGGAAGTCCTTCCACGTCGTGGGCACCGAGGCGCCCGCGTTCTCGAACGCGGCGTTGTTGTACCAGATCAGCGACTTGTTGGCGGCCTTGAAGTAGACGCCGTACTGCTCGCCGTCCACCGCGCCGAGGTCCTGCCAGCCCTTGCCGTAGTTCTTCTCCAGCTGGGCCTTGGCCTCCGCCCCGGCCGGCTTGGCCCACTTCTTCTCGACGGCCTGCTGGATCGCGCCGACCTGCGGCAGCATCGCCACGTCCGGCGGACTGCCCCCGGCTATCTTCGTGCCGAGGAAGTTGACGATGGGATCCTGTGCGGGGACGAACGTGACCGTCGCCCCGGTCCGCTTCTCGAACTCGGTCAGCACCTTGGTGAAGTTCTTCTGCTCGGCGCCGGTCCACACGGCCGCGACCTGGATCTTCTCGCCGTCCAGCTTGGGCAGTTCGACCGTGACCGCCGACGGCTTGCCCGAGGCGTCGCCCGGGTCCTTGTCGTCGTCCGAGCCGCCGCCGCAGCCGCTGAGGGCCACCGCGCCGACGGCGACGAGCGCCACGGCCGCCCGGCGGGACACCAGCCCCGTCCGGGCGGATCCTCCGCCGGAACCTCTTCCGGCACCAAGAACCTTGCTCGTTGTCCGAGTTGTGCGCATCACTGCCCCGTCTCTTCCCGTGTGCGTACGGATCTACGCAGGCGGGACCGGCGTCGCGGCCGTGACGTGGCGGCGCTGCTCTCGTCCCGTGGGCTCAGTCCTACGCCGGGTGACCGGGGGCCGCAATAGCGATCCCGGTCGCAAGTCCTTGATCGTGATGGGCTCGTGACGTCGCAGGTGAGGACGGAAACGGATCTTCATGGGTGAGCCGGGGTCAGTGGTGCCGACGGGGTGGCGCCGACCGACCGGGCCGCCCGCTCCAACGCGCTGGCCAGCAGCGCGAGATCCGTCGGCCCGTTGCCCAGCTCCCGCACCGGGCGCCTGGCGGGCGGGTCGCCCATCCGCTCCCACTCCAGCACCACGACGGTCGGCCGCAGCGTCGCCGTACGCGGGATACGGCCGGTGACCCGGCCGCCCTGGAAGGGCGTGACCCTCCCGTCCGGATGGCCCAGCCGACCACGCCCCGGAGCCGGTTCGTCCGGACCCGGCGCGACGGGCGGCGCGTCCAGCACCACGCGCAGCCGCGCGCCGTGCGCCAGCTCCGTGTCGACGGTGCGCTCGGGGCGGGCCGAGGCGGCCACCAGATGCACGCCGAGGCGCTCGCCCTCACGGGCCACCGCCTCCAGCGCCCGTACGACCGAACCGGCGGCGGGCCGACCAGGACTGCCCAGCGCCGGTGCGACCAGCGCGTCGAAGTCGTCGACCAGGACGACGAGCCGGGGGAGCGCGGCGGACGGCTCCTCCTCGGCCCTGCCCCGTTCCTGCGCGACGGACGCCATGGACGCCACGGCGTCGGGGCGCAGCCGCAGCGCGCCGCCGGACGCGGAGTCCCGCCCGGGGCGCTGATCGGCACGCTGGTCGGCGCGGTGCGTCTCTTGGCGGGACTGGTCGGCGCGGTGCGTCTCCTGGCGGGACTGGTCGGCGCGCGGCCGGTCCATACGCTGCTCGTCACCGCGCCGGTCCATACGCTGCTCGTCACCGCGCCGGGCCGCCCGCTGCTCCGCCGCGCCCGGCCGACGCTGGCCGATCACCCGGTCCGCCGTCTCCCGACGGCTGTGCCACTCCGCGAAGTCCAGCCTCCCCAGCAGCTCGGCGCGCCGCTTCAGCTCCGCGCCCAGTGCCTGCGCGAAGTGCCGCATACGCACCGGGTCGGAGGCGACCAGATGCTCGGTCACATGCGGCAGGTCCGTACAGACGGACAGGCCGCCCGCCGCGCCGTCGCGCTCGCCCCCCGCGCCGTCGACCAGCAGCAGCCCCAGCCGGTCGGGGCGCGCGGCGGCGGCCAGCGAGGCGGCTATCGAACGCAGCAGCTCCGTACGGCCGCTGCCCGTGGGCCCCTCGATCAGCAGATGCGGGCCCTCCTCCAGCAGATCGAAGCTCACCGGTCCGCGCGGACCGGTGCCGAGCACCACCGTGCAGTCGTCCGTACGGTCCGCAGCGGACGCCCAACGGGCCATCAGGGACGCCGGGGTGGCGCGCGCGAGCCCCAGCTCGTCCAGCAGCCTGGACGAGCGCGGCAGCGCCGCGGCGGGCCGCTCCCGGCCGCTGCCCACCGCCGCGCGCAGCGGCGCCAGCGCCCGGCCGAAACGCTCCGCCCACGCGGGCGAGACCGCGTCCACCACCGCGACCGTGCCATGCCCCGCGGGCTGGCCCACCGCCGTACGCAGCAGCCGCAGCGCGGTCGCCACATCGCCGCTGAGCAGCGCGACGGCACCGCACTCGCGGAACGGCAGCGAGGCCGCGCACGCCGTCTCGTACGTCGCCGCGATCGGGGAGTCCGGCGACGCGGACGGCGTCTCCGCCAGACAGATCAAGTGGACCCCGGCGGCGGCCCCGGCCCCGGCCAGCTGCGCCGCCGACTCGCGCAGCGCGGCGGAACCGGGGTCGCCGTCGACGATCACCAGTGTGTGCGGGCCGTGATGCCGGGCGCCCGCCTCCGTGACCGTCCACGGATCGGCCGAGGCCCAGCCGGAACCGAGCGGTCCGTCGTCGAGCCGACGGGTCAGCTCCGTGATCCTCGCCGCCGCCTGGTCGCGGTCGAAGGCGAGCAGCAGCCGGCAGTCCTGCCCGTGGGCCGGGCGTACGTGCGGCAGCCAGCCGAGCCAGCCCCAGTCGCGCCTGCGCTGCTCCAGGCTCAGGGCCCGGTCCGCGCTGATCAGCACGATCTCCAGATCGGCCGGGGAGTGCAGCGCGGCGAGCTGGGCCACCGCCCAGCGGGTCAGCCCGGTCAGCCGCTCGCGGGGACCGGCGAGACCGAGCGAACCGGCCTCGCGCAGGCCGACCGTCACCGGCACCAGCGGCAGCGCGCCACGCCCGTCGGCGGCCGGGCGGTCCGCCGTACCGAGCCGGACGGCGAGCGCCTCCGCGTGGCGGCTGCCGCGCTCCCACAGCCGGGGGCCGGGGCCGAGCGCGGTCAGCAGCACGGCGGCCGGATCGGGCCAGGTCTCGGGGCGGGGGGCGCGACCGGCGGCGCCCGCGGGGCTCAGCGGGCCGGGGGCGGCCTCCGGCTGCTCCTCGCCGCGGCTTCCGGCGAGCCGGCGCGCCCAGGCGCCTATGCCGCGCCGCCGGGCCGCCTGGTCGGGCGCGTCGGCTGCCTCGGGCGCCGCCGTCCCGCGCGGGGGCGTGTCCTGCCGCCGCGAGGAGGGGGCGGTGGTCCGGGCCGCCGCGCCGCCGGGGCCGTCCGTACGGCTCGTACGGCTGTGCCCGTGGGGGCCCTCGTCGCCCCGGCCGCCGTCCTGCGGCCAGGCCGCGCCGTCGGGACCGTCCGGCCCGTCGGGCGCGACCGCCCTGCTGTGGGTGGACCGGGGCGGGGCGGGGCGCTGGGACCGCTGCTGCGTGCGCGCCGTGCGCGTCGTCCGGGAGTCGAGGTCCCCGCTCGCGTCCCCTGGCGCGTCCGGCGAGCCGGGAGCGGCGCCCGGGGCGCCTGGCGGCGGGGCGAGCCTGGCGCCGTAGTGTGTGTCGGCGCCGCGCGGGTCCGGTACGCGGGGGGCGCCCGGCGGGTTGCCGTACTGCGAAGCGCCGTACTCCGGGCCCGGGATCGGGCTCGTCCGCCCCGGCCGGTACGGCACGGCCGCGCCGCCGTCGGCCGCGCCCGCGGGCCCGGCCGGTCCGCCGCCCTGCCCGCCGTGCGCGGGGGCGGGCTCGCGCGGGCCGTCCCCGCTCGCGTGCCGGGGGCCGGGCGCGCGGGCGGTCGCGGGGTGGCCGCCCGTCCCGTACGCGGCCGTCGTCGGGCCCGCGGCGCGGGCCTCTCCCGCCGTCTCGTCCCCCGGGGCCCGAGCGGCGTCCGTCGCCGGGGCGCCGGGCGGCGGGCCGGAGGCGGCCAGCCGCAGATGGCCCTCGCCGTCCGGCGCGGTCGGCAGCCCGGCCGCCCGGATGCCGGGGGCCAGCCGCAGCGCGGACTCGCCGATCCGCAGCAGCGCGCCGGAGGCGAGCGCCACCGGCCGCTCGCCGATCCGGGAGCCCTCCAGCCAGGTGCCGTTGGTCGAGCAGAGGTCCGCGACCGTGACCGAACCGTCCTCGGCGACCGTCACGGCGCAGTGGAGCCGGGAGACGTCCGGGTCGTCCAGCGGCACATCGGCGTCGGCCGAGCGGCCGATCCTGATCTGGCCGCCGTGCAGCAGATGCACGCCGCCCGCGTCGGGCCCCGCGACCACCTGGAGCTGCGCCGGCACGTCGTCCGCCGACGTGTCGTCCGGACCGGGAAGCTGGAGGGAGACCACGGCGCCGTCTATGAGCGGCGGCTCGCCCAGCGCGCAGCGCTGCGCGTCCAGCCGCTCCCGGCCCGAGTAGACGACGACGGCGCCGGGGGCGTCGGGGCCCGAGACGGCGGTGGCCAGGCCGGAGGCGACGGCGGCGAGCGCCGTCCCGGCCGGGGCGGTGACGAGCACGTCACAGGCGCGCACGGCGGCATGGCCGCTACGCGGCGCGAGGACGGTCAGCCGGATCTGCATCGCCGTCAGCGGTCCCTTCTGCGCGGGGTGCCCGGCAGGAGTGCCCTCTGTCCACCCCCCACCGCGCACGGACGCGTCGTCCGGTACAGGTCGGCACGGGCGATGTGTTCCCCATCCCACTCGTCGCGTGCTGGGGGCATCCTCGCACCTGCCGCTGACAACACGCCCGCCGACCGCCGACAAGTGATCTTGAATGGTCGGTGGTTGGCGGAAAAGTGCCTGCTTGGATACTCCTTCGATACGGCTTGGGATCGTCTGTGATGTGCGCCGCGCCGCCAAGGTGATCCGTACCGCGCCGCCACGGTGATCCGTGGCGCACTGTGACCGACTCCGCCGCCCGGCAACCAACCGCGCGATGCCGACGTCTTGTCCTCGGACGACGAAGAACGACGAAGAACGACGAAGAACGCCGGAGTACGACGAAGAACGCCGGAGTACGCCCAAGAACACCGGAGTACGCCCAAGAACACCGGCAGTACGGCCGGAGAACGCCCAAGAACACCGAAGTGCGCCGGACAAACGACGAACCTGTGTGAGGGACAAGACGGACAGCGACCGCGTGGCCGGTGATTCCGCCCCACCCTGACCCGGACCGGCCGTCTCCGCGCGCCGACCGGTCTAAGGTGGTCGGGAAGCTTTGAGAGACGACCTCGATCAGCAGGGAGCGCATGGAGTGCGGCCCGTAGGCAGCAAGTATCTGCTCGATGAGCCCATCGGGCGCGGCGCCACCGGCACCGTGTGGCGGGCTCGTCAGCGGGAGACCGCGGGGGCCGAGGCGGCGGTGGCCGGGCAGCCGGGCGAGACCGTCGCGATCAAGGTCCTCAAGGAGGAGCTGGCGAACGACGCGGACGTGGTGATGCGCTTCCTGCGCGAGCGCTCCGTCCTGCTCCGGCTCACGCACCCCAACATCGTGCGCACCCGCGACCTGGTGGTCGAGGGCGATCTGCTCGCACTCGTCATGGACCTGATCGACGGCCCCGACCTCCACCGTCACCTGCGGGAGAACGGCCCCTTCAGCCCGGTCGGCGCCGCCCTGGTGACCGCCCAGATCGCCGACGCGCTCGCCGCGAGCCACGCTGACGGCGTCGTGCACCGGGACCTCAAACCCGCCAACGTGCTGCTGCGGACCATCGGCGACCAACTGCACCCGATGCTCACCGACTTCGGCATCGCGCGCCTCGCGGACTCCCCGGGCCTGACCCGTACCCACGAATTCGTCGGCACGCCCGCCTACGTCGCGCCGGAGTCCGCCGAGGGCCGCCCGCAGACCTCCGCCGTCGACATCTACGGCGCGGGAATCCTGCTGTACGAGCTGGTCACCGGCCGCCCGCCGTTCGCCGGGGCCACCGCGCTCGAAGTGCTCCAGCGCCACCTCAGCGAGGAGCCCGTCCGGCCCGCCACCCTGCCCGAGCCGCTGTGGACCGTCATCGAGCGCTGCCTGCGCAAGGACCCCGACCAGCGGCCCAGCGCCGTGAACCTGGCCCGCGCCCTGCGTACGGTGGCCGCGGGCGTCGGCGTGCACGCCACCCCCGCCCAGGCCGACGCGGCACTCGGCGTCGCCGCGCTCCTCACGCCCGACCCGTCGCCCGCACAGGTCCCCGCACCCGAGACCTTCGGCGGCGGCGACGCCGACGCGACACAGGTCCTGCCGAGCAACGCGGGCTCCTACGACCCGGCTGCCGCGACCAGCGTCCTGCCGGCCACCGGTCCCAACGCGGCGACCAGCATCCTGCCGACCGGCGCGGCGGGCCCCGGCCAGGGACCCGGTTCCGGCCGGGGCGAGGCCGACCCGACCGCCATGATGCCGCCCGTACCGCCGGAGCCCGACGGGCCGCACCCCTGGCAGAGCCAGCTGCAGGCCGCCCGCGACCGCAACGACCAGACCCAGGTCCAGTACCTCGACCCCAGCCAGGACCCGCTGCGCCGCCGCCCGCAGCGGCAGCCGCAGCAGGCGCCGTATCCGCAGCAGGGCCAGCAGCGGTACGGCGGCCAGCAGGGCCAGCAGCAGCACGGCGGCGGCCAGCAGGACCGGCCGTACGGCCAGCAGCAGTACGCGCCCCCTCCCCAGCAGGCCCCGCAGCCCCAGCAGCAGCCCCAGCAGCGGCCCCGGCAGCAGCAACAGCAGCGCTACACACCGCCCCCGCAGGCGCCCGAGCGCCGGCCCCAGCGACCCGCGCCCCGCCCGGAGCGCGAGCCCCGGGAGCCGCGCCCGCCGCGCCAGCGCAGCGCCAACCCGATGCGGATCCCGGGCCTCGGCTGCCTCAAGGGCTGCCTGTTCACGCTCGTCCTGCTCTTCGTCGCGGGCTGGCTCCTGTGGACCCTGACCCCGCTGCCCGAATGGTTCGACACGGGCAAGGGCTACTTCGAGACGCTCAGCGACGCGGTCTCCAAGGTGTCGGACTGGTTCTCCCGACTGAGCGATTTCGCGTCCAGCTAGTGATCAGGTCCCGGCGGCAGAAGCCACGGACCGGTACATACCACCGGCCGAAGCGGGGGCCCGGCGTCGACAGGGGCACGGAGCACCCCGATTCCCGCGTACTTTGAGGGGCAACGCCAGCCGCTGAGGGAGCAGTCTTGGCACGGAATATCGGCAGCCGGTACACCGCCCATCAGATCCTGGGGCGGGGCAGCGCCGGCACGGTGTGGCTCGGCGACGGCCCCGAGGGCCCCGTCGCCATCAAGCTGCTGCGCGAGGACCTGGCCTCGGACCAGGAGCTGGTCGGGCGCTTCGTACAGGAGCGCACCGCTCTGCTCGGGCTCGACCACCCGCGCGTGGTCGCCGTCCACGACCTCGTCGTGGACGGCAACGACCTGGCGCTCGTCATGGACCTGGTCCGCGGCACCGACCTGCGCACCAGGCTGGACCGGGAACGGCGGCTCGCCCCCGAGGCGGCGGTCGCGATCATCGCCGACGTCGCCGACGGCCTCGCGGCGGCACACGCCGCGGGAGTCGTCCACCGCGACGTCAAGCCCGAGAACATCCTCCTCGACATGGAGGGCCCGCTCGGCCCCGGCGGCGCGCACCCCGCGCTGCTCACCGACTTCGGCGTCGCCAAACTCATCGACACGCCCCGGCGCACCAAGGCGTCCCGGATCATCGGCACACCCGACTACCTGGCGCCGGAGATCGTCGAAGGGCTGCCGCCCCGCGCCGCCGTCGACATCTACGCGCTGGCCACGGTCCTCTACGAGCTGCTCGCCGGTTTCACGCCGTTCGGCGGCGGCCACCCCGGGGCCGTGCTGCGCCGTCATGTCACGGAGACCGTCGTCCCGCTGCCGGGCATCCCCGAGGAGCTGTGGCAGCTCCTCGTCCAGTGCCTGGCCAAGGCCCCGGCCTCCCGGCTGCGCGCCTCGGAGCTGGCGGCCAGGCTCCGCGAGCAACTGCCGCACCTCGCGGGAATTCCGCCGCTGGACGTGGACGAGCCGGACAGCGAGCCCACCGAGCAGCCCTACGAGGAGCCGGAGACGGCCGCCCCGCAGGAGCCGCGCCGCCGGGGCGCGGTCCCGCTGGTGCCGGGCGCCGCTCCCGACTCCAACCGCGACACCCACACGAGCATGCGCGTGCCGGGCCCCGACGAACTGGCGGGCGGCGCCCGCGGCACCGCCCGCGCACCCCGCTCAGCGGGCCAGCGCCGGCCCGGCTCCGCCCGGCACAAGGCGGAGGCGGTCCGCAAACGCCGGATCACGCTGGGGGCGGCGGCGGTCCTGCTCGTCGCGGCCCTGGGCGTGGGCGGCTGGTTCGCCACGAGCGGCGGGAGCGCGGACGAGGTCCCGGGCGACTCGAAGCAGACGACGTCGCCGGTCCCGTAGCCGCGCGGGCTCGCGTGGGCCCGAGCCGCACGGGCCTCGCGCGGGCGGGGAGCCGAGCCCCCAAAAAGAAGGGGTTACGCTGGACCCGTGGCAGTCGTCGATGTATCCGAAGAGCTGAAGTCCCTCTCCTCGACCATGGGGTCGATCGAGGCCGTCCTGGACCTCGACAAACTGAGGGCAGACATCGCCGTGCTGGAGGAGCAGGCCGCGGTGCCATCCCTCTGGGACGACCCCGAGGCGGCGCAGAAGATCACCAGCAAGCTGTCGCACCTCCAGGCCGAGGTCCGCAAGGCGGAGGCGCTGCGCGGCCGTATCGACGACGTCGGAATCCTCTTCGAGCTGGCCGAGGCCGAGGACGACGCGGACACCCGCGCCGAGGCGGAGTCCGAGCTGACGTCGGTGCGCAAGGCGCTGGACGAGATGGAGGTCCGTACCCTCCTGTCCGGCGAGTACGACGAGCGCGAGGCCCTCGTCAACATCCGTGCCGAGGCGGGCGGCGTCGACGCCGCCGACTTCGCCGAGCAGCTCCAGCGCATGTATCTGCGCTGGGCCGAGCGGAACGGCTACAGCACCGAGGTGTACGAGACGTCGTACGCGGAAGAGGCCGGCATCAAGTCGACCACCTTCGCCGTCAAGGTGCCGTACGCGTACGGCACGCTCTCCGTGGAGCAGGGCACCCACCGGCTGGTCCGTATCTCGCCGTTCGACAACCAGGGCCGCCGCCAGACGTCCTTCGCGGGCGTCGAGGTGCTCCCGGTCGTGGAGTCGAGCGACCACGTCGAGATCGACGAGTCCGAGCTGCGCGTGGACGTCTACCGCGCCTCGGGCCCGGGTGGACAGGGCGTCAACACGACCGACTCCGCCGTCCGTATCACGCACATCCCCACCGGCATCGTGGTCTCCTGCCAGAACGAGCGCTCGCAGATCCAGAACAAGGCGAGCGCCATGAACGTCCTCCAGGCGAAGCTGCTCGAACGCCGCCGCCAGGAGGAGCAGGCCGCGATGGACGCGCTCAAGGGCGACGGCGGCAACTCGTGGGGCAACCAGATGCGTTCCTATGTCCTGCACCCGTATCAGATGGTCAAGGACCTGCGCACCGAGTTCGAAGTGGGCAATCCGCAGGGCGTACTCGACGGCGAGATCGACGGTTTCCTGGAAGCCGGAATTCGCTGGCGCAAGCAGCAGGAGCGCTAGGCCCTGTCAGGCCCTGTCAGGCACTGTCTTCGACACGGCGAGAACGCGCGCGGAGGTCCGAGAACGCGCGCGGAGGTCCGAGAACGCGCCGAAACTCGCGATTTATCGACATGTACAGCTGGGAACTGCCGCCCTGAGGGCGGCAGTTCGTTTTTATGTCACAGTTGCATCCCCGCACGTCGGACAAGTGGCGTGATGTCCGGTCATCGCGCACGCAACGACCTTGACGCTCATTTGAAAACCGGGAACTCTGACGTTTGGCATGCGTATTTCCGGGGCCCGTGTGAACGGGGGCGACGCACGAATGACCTCCAGTGGCCACGGGCCCGGACGCTGCACCACTGACGAATGACCTACTGGGGGTAGCAACCAGATGACCAAGAAGACGCGTATGCGCGTGGCCCGTGTGGCGGCCGGAGCGGTGATCGCCGCCGGTGCCTCGCTGACCATCGCGGGCGCCGCTCAGGCCGCTGGTATCGGCGTGTCTGTCAAGACCGGTGTCGCGGATGTCGGTCTCGGCATCGGCGATGACGATGGCGGCACCACGGACGGCGGCGGCGACCCGGGCGGCGTCGACGGCGGCGCCGACGCCGGTGCGAGCGAGGGCGGCAACACCGAGGGTGGCACCGACGGCGGCACGGAGGGGGCCACCGGCGAGACCACGACCGGCGGCACCGAGGGCACGACCGGCGAGACCACGACCGGTGGCACCGACGGCGGCACGGAGGGGACCACCGGCGAGACCACGACCGGCGGCACCGAGGGCACGACCGGCGAGACCACGACCGGTGGCACGACCGGCACCACCGGCGAGACCACGACCGGTGGCACCGACGGCGGCACCACCACCTCCGGCGGAGACACCGGCGGTTCCACCAGCGGCAGCTCCACCAGCGGCGGTTCGTCCTCCACCGGTGGCAGCTCCAGCACCGGCGGCTCGACCGACGGCGGCTCCGCCTCCACCACCGGTGGCTCGACCACCGGCGGCAACGGCACGGACACCGACAGTGTCGGCTCGCAGCCGGTGCAGCAGGGTGAGGTCAAGGAGGAGCTGGCCGAGACCGGCGCCGCCGAGACCACGTTCCTGCTGATCGGTGCCGCGACCATGATCGCGGGTGGCATCGGCTTCCGGATGCTGCCGCGTCTGGTCGCCGGTGGCCGCACGGCCGCCTGAGGCCCGTAGCGCAGCCACAGCCGTAACGGCACCACACGGCTGGACACCCGCACCACGGACAGACAGTGAGAAGGGCCCGGACGCCGGTTTCGGCGGCCGGGCCCTTCTCGCCCGGTTACGCGGGCTGGTGAGCCGCCACCAGCGCCACCGCGGCCACGAGCAGTACCAGCAGCGTCAGCAGGGCCACCGGGCTCAGACCTCCCAGAGGGCCCTGCTGCTGAAGACGTTCCCGGTGGGCGCGGCATACGCGGCAACGGCCCTCGGCGACCGGCCCCGCGCAGTTGGCGCACACCAATCGGTCGTAGGTCATGCGCATTCCTCCTCACCGCGCGGCGGAGCCGCTCAGTGCGTGTCTCTCCGCTCAACGCTCGGGGGAACACCACCGTTCCCCCCTCTACTGTGCCAGTTCCCGGCCGTTTCGGCGCGGTCGGCCGGAATCCGCCGGCCCGCCACCCCTGGCGGCCCCCGCGTATCCGTGATAAATCACCCAAGCGCGGACCCGGACCGCCGGGTACGGGCGGCCAACCTCGGACGCGGACTGCGCGCGTCGGCCCGGTTCGCGTAATGTCTCGCTCACCTACTCCCTGCTGACCGTGGTGCATCCCGTGATTCGATTCGACAACGTCTCCAAGACCTACCCGAAGCAGAACCGCCCCGCCCTGCGCGACGTCTCTCTCGAAATCGAGAAGGGGGAGTTCGTCTTCCTGGTCGGCTCGTCCGGTTCCGGCAAGTCGACCTTCCTGAGACTGCTCCTGCGCGAGGAGCGCACCAGCCACGGCATGGTGCACGTTCTCGGCAAGGACCTCGCGCGCCTGTCGAACTGGAAGGTGCCGCAGATGCGCCGCCAGCTCGGCACGGTCTTCCAGGACTTCCGGCTGCTGCCCAACAAGACCGTCGCGCAGAACGTCGCGTTCGCGCAGGAGGTCATCGGAAAGCCGCGCGGCGAGACCCGCAAGGCCGTCCCCCAGGTGCTCGACCTGGTCGGCCTCGGCGGCAAGGAGGACCGTATGCCCGGCGAGCTGTCCGGTGGTGAGCAGCAGCGCGTGGCGATCGCACGGGCCTTCGTCAACCGCCCGATGCTGCTGATCGCGGACGAGCCGACCGGCAACCTCGACCCGCAGACGTCCGTCGGCATCATGAAGCTGCTGGACCGTATCAACCGCACCGGTACGACGGTCGTGATGGCGACGCACGACCAGAACATCGTCGACCAGATGCGCAAGCGCGTCATCGAGCTGGAGAAGGGCCGGCTGGTACGAGACCAGGCACGCGGTGTCTACGGCTACCAGCACTGAGCGCCCGCCACCCGCACTCGCACCCGCACCCGCACCCGTACCCGCACTCGCACCGGCCCCGGTAGCGAACACCGAGCACCGGGCACCGGGTATCAGCAGCATCTGCGCACCGAGTATCAAAAGCTGAAAGGACGCCATGCGCGCCCAGTTCGTCCTGTCGGAGATCGGCGTCGGTCTTCGCCGGAACCTCACGATGACTTTCGCGGTCGTCGTCTCCGTAGCCCTCTCGCTGGCTCTGTTCGGCGGCGCCCTGCTCATGAGCGAGCAGGTCAGCGTGATGAAGGACTACTGGTACGACAAGGTCAACGTCTCCATCTTCCTCTGCAACAAGAACGACGCGGCGACCACGCCCAAGTGCGTCAAGGGCGCGGCGACCGCTCAGCAGCGGGACCAGATCAAGGGCGATCTGCAGAAGATGGACATCGTCCAGAACGTCCACTACGAAACGTCGGACGAGGCGTTCAAGCACTACAAGGAGCGGTACGGCGACAGCCCCATCGCCGCCACCATCACCCCGGACCAGATGCCGGAGTCGTTCCGCGTCAAGCTCAAGGACCCCGAGAAGTACCAGGTGGTGGCGACGGCCTTCGCCGGTCGGGACGGGGTCCAGTCCGTCCAGGACCAGCGGGACATTCTCCAGAACCTCTTCGATCTGATGAGCGGGATGAGAATCGCCGCGCTCGGGGTGATGGCGCTGATGCTGGTGATCGCGCTGATGCTGATCGTCAACACCGTGCGGGTATCGGCGTTCAGCCGCCGCCGTGAGACGGGGATCATGCGGCTGGTCGGCGCCTCCAGCTTCTACATCCAGATGCCGTTCATCATGGAGGCCGCGTTCGCCGGGCTGATCGGTGGCGCCGTCGCGTGCGCGATGCTGCTCGTCGGCCGCTATTTCCTGATCGATCACGGGCTCGCCCTCGCCCAGAAGATGGAACTCGTCAACTTCATCGGCTGGGACGCGGTGCTCTCCAAGCTTCCGCTGGTGCTCGCGATCGGTCTGCTGATGCCCGCCATTGCCGCTTTCATAGCGCTGCGCAAGTACCTCAGGGTGTGACAAGCGCCCCGTGCGGCGCCCCCGGCAAGCGCCTTTGAGGCGTCGTTCGTTGTCCTACACTCGACGCCATGTCGGGCTCCGAGGCGTACCGAGGACCCCGCGGCGTGGGCCGCGGGGCGGCTCTGGCATTGGTTTTCGCGAGCGTGCTGGCCGCGGGCGCGGCCACCAACTCGCTGCCGCGCGGTGAGGAGAAGACGTCCGGCGCCGCCGCCCGCCCGGTGGCCGCGACGGTCGACCGCGACGAGATGACCCGGGCCGCGGCCAAGGCCATGGCCGACGGCGAGTCCGCCACGGAGGCGGCCGAGGAGGTCGTCAGCCGCAGCGGCGACCGCTGGGGCGCGGTGTACGACAAGCGGGAGTACGAGGAGTTCCGGCAGGCACTCGACGGCGAGTACACCGGGGTCGGGCTCTCGGCCCGGCGCACGGCGGGCGGCCTGATCGAGGTCACCCGCGTACAGCCCGGCGGTCCCGCGGCGACGGCCGGTATCGGCCCGGGTGACACGGTCAGGAGCGTCGACGGTACGGGAGTCGCGAAGCGGCCCGTCACCGAGGTCATGGCGCTGCTGCGCGGCGACAAGGCCGGCGGCGGTACGGGGACGGCGGGCGCGGGGACGAGCACGACCGGTACGGGTACGACGGGTACGGGTACGACGGGTACGGGTGCGACCGGTACCGGCACGCCGGATACCGGTACGGGCTCGACCGGCGCGAGCGGCGACACGGGCGGCGAGCGCGACACCGTCGGCCGGAAGGCGTCCACCGTCGGCACCCGCGTCGTGCTCGGCCTGGAGCGGGACGGCCACCACTGGACGCGGACCCTGCGCCGCGCCCGGCTCAGCACCGAGTCCGTCACCGTCGACCCGATCGCGGGCGGCGCGCGGCAGATCAAGGTCAACGCGTTCACCAAGGGCTCGGGCGAGCGGGTACGCGAAGCCGTCCTGGACGCCCCGCCCGGCGCCGGGGTCCTGCTCGACCTGCGCGGGAACGCGGGCGGGCTGGTCGACGAGGCCGTGACCGCCGCCTCCGCCTTCCTGGACGGCGGCCTCGTCGCCACGTACGACATACGCGGTGAGCAGCGCGCCCTCTACGCCGAGCAGGGCGGCGACACCGCGCGGCCCGTGGTGGTGCTGGTCGACGGCGGCACGATGAGCGCCGCCGAGCTGCTCACGGGCGCCCTCCAGGACCGCGGCCGCTCCGTCACCGTGGGCTCGCCCACCTTCGGCAAGGGCTCGGTCCAGATGCCCAGCGAGCTGCCGGACGGCTCCGTCGCCGAGCTGACCGTCGGCCATTACCGCACCCCGGCCGGGCACGGGGTGGACGGCGAGGGCGTCACGCCGGATCTGGTGGCGGGCCGCGGTGCCCAGGAGCGGGCCAAGACGGTGCTCAGCGGCCTCGGCGGCGGAGCGAGCGGCACCGCGCCGGAGTAAAGGAGTTGCGCCGGGGTGCGAAAATGGCGGGACTATGGCTAAGGAAACAGGGCGCAAACTGATCGCGCAGAACAAGAAGGCGCGGCACGACTACCTCATTCTCGACACCTATGAGTGCGGGCTCGTGCTGACGGGCACGGAAGTGAAGTCCCTGCGCCAGGGGCGGGCCTCGCTGGCCGACGGCTTCATCCAGATCGACGGTCACGAGGCGTGGCTGCACAACGTGCACGTGCCCGAGTACAGCCAGGGGACGTGGACCAACCACACGGCCCGGCGCAAGCGGAAGCTGCTCATGCACCGCGCCGAGATCGACAAGCTGGAGTCGAAGTCCCAGGAGTCCGGCCATACGATCGTGCCGCTGGCGCTGTACTTCAAGGACGGCCGGGCCAAGATCGAGATCGCGCTGGCCAAGGGCAAGAAGGAGTACGACAAGCGCCAGACGCTCCGCGAGAAGCAGGACCGGCGCGAGACCGACCGGGCGGTCGCCGCGGTCAAGCGGCGTCAGCGGGCGTGAGCGGGCGCCGAAGGACGTGAGCCCGGTCCGGCGGCGCGGTTCGGTCGTGCGTCCGGTCGCGCGTCCGGCGGGAATAGGCTGGCACGGTCGTGCGTTGGTCACGTAGGATGGAACCCGTACCGGCGCACAGCGGGTACACGCTCATGAAAATGGGCACAGGCCCATGAGAATGGGCTTTTGAAAAAAACACATGGGGATGATCGGTTTCGACATCGGATGTCGAAGCAGGGGAAGCGAGTCGAGGAAGCGGCAATGATCTCGTTAACCATATGTCGCAAACAATAATCGCCACTTCCAAGCGCGATTCCTCCGCCTTCGCCCTCGCTGCCTAATTAGCAGCTAGCGAAGACTCCGCGGAGTGTCAGCCCGGGGCTGTTCCCGACCCGGTTCCTGGCATCAATCAGGGAACTAAACCGCTGAGTCCGGTCACGGGACGCAGCGGGAAACCAAACAGTGACTGAGCCCGTCGGAGACTTGTCCGTGTGATCTCCGGGGCCGAGAAAATCGTAGCGGACTGCACTCGGAGAAGCCCTGGTTCCGCACCGTTGGACGCGGGTTCGATTCCCGCCATCTCCACAATTCTCATGTGAGGCGAAGGCCCCGCTGCTCAGGCAGCGGGGCCTTTGTCGTGGGCGCTGTCCCGCCCCATGCGGCGGGACAGCGCCCACCGGACGAGCCGTACGAGCCGGACGAGCCGTACGAGCCGCACGGGCCGTACGAGCCGTACGGGCCGGACGAGCGGCGGCAGGCTCGCCCGGTCCTCTGGGGACGGGCGGGCGGCCAGTACCAGGGTGTGACCGGTGACGGTCAGCAGGGGCGGGTGGGCGGAGTCGGCCGGGCGGCGCGGAGCGGGGGAGAGGGGCATGTGTCCACCCTCGCGCCGCGCCCCGCACCCCGTCCAACACCTGGTCAGTGGCCATTGACGCACTTCTGTTGTTGAATGCCGCATGGCCATTCCCCGGGACGTCGACCCCCGGCTGCTCCGCGCGTTCGCCACCGCCGCCGAGGAGTTGCACTTCACCCGCGCCGCCGCCCGGCTGTACGTCGCGCAGCAGGCGCTCAGCCGCGACATCAGACGGCTGGAACGGGCCTGGGGCACCGACCTGTTCGTACGGACCACCCGCCAGGTGACGCTGACGGCGGACGGCGAGCGGCTGCTGCCCTACGTACGGCGGGTGCTGGCGGCGCAGGACGAACTGCTGGCGGCGTGCGCGAACGGGACGTCCCCGCTGCTCGTCGACCTCAACAGCGAGGGGCTGATCTCCGGCCGGGTGCTGGCGCGGGCGCGCGAACTCGCCCCCGGCCACGAGCTGATGGCCCGCTTCGAGAGCGGACTGACCGGCGCCGCCGCCGAGATGCTCGCCGGGCGCCTCGACGTCTCCTTCGGCTACTTCGGCGGCCTCGCGCCCGCACTCCGCTCCGGGCTGCGCCATCGCCTCGTACGGTACGAGGCGATGGC
>NZ_QQNA01000480.1 GCF_003346515.1 Streptomyces corynorhini | reverse complement strand
GGCCGGGTCGGGGGTGGTGGGTTCCGCGGTGGAGGAACGGGCCGCGCTCCATGTCTCCGGGTCCGTCACGTCCACGCCGCCGGTGGCCCGGGGGGCGACCGGGGCCGTGACGTAGGTGGGCAGGGGGACCGGGACCGGCTCCCAGCTGTCGCCTCGGGCGGGCCCGCGCTCGCGCTGCTGGTCGACCCATTCCGCGTGGTCGGTCTGCTCGACCAGGGCGCGGCGGCCCGCCTCCTGGGGCGAGACCGCGGGGACCGGCTCGGGTTCGGGCTCGGGGTGCGGTTCGGGCTCCTGTTCGGGCTCGCCGGTGGCGGCCGACGCGGGGTGGTGACGGCGCGGGCGGTTCTCGCGGAGGCGCTGGGCGGCGGCCTCGGCCCTGCGCCGGTCCATCGTGAACGAGAAGCGACGCCGTTCCTGGCCGCGCAGATGCACGATGTACGTACTCAGCAGAACGGCCGGAACCGCCGGCGCCCACAAGAAGCCCAGCCCGCCGACCGCGGCGACGACCGCCCCGAGGGTGAAGGTGAGAAAGAGGACGACGGTGGTACGGCGTCGGCGCGCGAGGACCTGCGAGCGCTGCGCGCGCCGGGCGCGGTCCGCCGCCGTGCCCGAGGGCCGCGCGCGCCGTTCGCGCCGGGCGCGCCGCTCCGGTGACGGCTCGGGCTGGACCGCTCGCTCCGGCGGGGTGCCGCGTTCCTGGCGTACGGGAGAGGGGGCGGGTGCGGGGC
>NZ_QQNA01000479.1 GCF_003346515.1 Streptomyces corynorhini | reverse complement strand
CCCGCTGGCCGCCTGCGGCGGCAGCGACGACGGCGCGAAGGACTCCGGCGCCAAGACCGGCGCCTCGGCGAGCGGGGCCGCCGGAGAGGTTCCGGCGGCGAAGCTGACCGTCCTGGCCGCCGCGTCCCTGACCGACGTGTTCAAGACGGCGGGCGCCGCGTACGAGAAGAAGCACCCCGGCACCGAGCTGGCGTTCTCCTTCGCCGGTTCGCAGGAACTGGCCGCCCAGGTCAAGCAGGGCGCCCCGGCCGACGCGCTGGTCACCGCCGACACCAAGACCATGGACGGACTGAAGTCCGACACCGGCACCCCGAAGGTCATCGCCAAGAACCGGCTGGTGATCGCCACAGGCGAGGGCAACCCGCAGAAGATCGAGAGCCTCAAGGACCTCGCGGACACCAAGGTGAAGGTGGTCCTCGCCGCCTCCGAGGTGCCCGTCGGCCGTTACAGCGCGCAGGTGCTGGACGCCCAGAACATCAAGGTGAAGCCGGTCTCCGAGGAGCCGAGCGTGCGCGCCGTCCTCAGCAAGGTCGAACTGGGCGAGGCCGACGCGGGCATCGTCTACAAGACCGACGCCGCCACCGCGACCGACAAGGTCGACGCCATCGAGATCCCGGACGCGCAGAACGCCATCGCCGACTACCCGGCCGCCACCCTCAAGACGTCCGAGCACAGCGAGGCCGCCGCCGCGTTCGTCGAGTGGCTCAGCGGCGCCGAGGCGCAGAAGATCCTCCGGGCGGCCGGTTTCCAGCAGCCGTAGGGCGTGCCCGCGACCTCCGTACGAAGGGGCTGTCCGCCGGACCGGCGGACAGCCCCTTCGTAC
>NZ_QQNA01000478.1 GCF_003346515.1 Streptomyces corynorhini | reverse complement strand
GCCCTCGCCGTCAGCCGTTGCCCGTCGCCAGGGCGCGGCTGCGGTCGCGGGCCGCTTCGATGGCGGCGATGAGGGCCGACCGTACCCCGTGGTCCTCCAGCGCCCGGATGGCGCTGATCGTGGTGCCCGCCGGGGACGTCACGGCCTCGCGGAGCTTCACCGGGTGTTCGCCGCTGTCGCGCAGCATGACNNCAGGTCGTGTGCCTGGGCGCGGGGGAGGCCGAGGAGGATGCCGGCGTCCGTCATCGCCTCGACCAGGAAGTAGAAGTACGCGGGGCCCGAGCCGGAGAGCGCGGTGCACGCGTCCTGCTGGGACTCCGGGACGCGCAGCGTCTTGCCGACGCCACCGAAGATCTCTTCGGCGTGCGCCAGGTGTGCGGGCAGGGCGTGGCTGCCGCCCGAGATGACGGACATGCCCTCGTCCACCAGGACGGGCGTGTTCGGCATGACCCGTACGACGGGGGTGCCGAGGGGGAGACGCTCCTCGATGAAGGAGGTGGTGATGCCG
>NZ_QQNA01000477.1 GCF_003346515.1 Streptomyces corynorhini | reverse complement strand
GTCGACACCCCCGTCCTGGTCGTCGACCGGGCCGGCTGGGTCAAGGCCAACGTCGCGGGCTTCCGCGAACTGCTCAAGCCGCTGTTCGAGAAGATGAAGGACCGGCGCTCGGGGACCCCGGGCGGCGCCGTGCTCGGCGCCGTCGGCGGCAAGGTCACCGGCGTCGAGGTCGGCATGCTGCTGTCCTTCATGTCCTCTCGCGTGCTCGGCCAGTACGAGACGTTCGCCCCCGCCACCCGCGATCTCCCGGCCGCGGCCGGGAGATCGCGGGTGGCGGGGGCGAACGTCTCGTACTGGCCGAGCACGCGAGAGGACATGAAGGACAGCAGCATGCCGACCTCGACGCCGGTGACCTTGCCGCCGACGGCGCCGAGCACGGCGCCGCCCGGGGTCCCCGAGCGCCGGTCCTTCATCTTCTCGAACAGCGGCTTGAGCAGTTCGCGGAAGCCCGCGACGTTGGCCTTGACCCAGCCGGCCCGGTCGACGACCAGGACGGGGGTGTCGAC
>NZ_QQNA01000476.1 GCF_003346515.1 Streptomyces corynorhini | reverse complement strand
GCGGCGGGGAGCGGCACGCGCGCCGGAGGACCCGCTCCGCCGCGCGTGCCGCTCCCCGCCGCGCACCGCCACCGGCCGCACACATCCGTACGCGCCGTACCCCGTCCCCGCTTCCTTCCTCCGCATCGGAGATCGCCGTGCACCCTTCCGCGACACCCCCGTCCCCCACCACACCCACCACACCCACCACACCGTCGTCCCCGATAGCCGAGTCCGGCGAACCGCGGCGCTCCGAATCGGCGCTGCCGTCCCGCAAGCTGGTCGTCCGGGCCTCCGTGATCTGCTTCCTGGCCTGGGTCTTCAGCGTCTACGACTTCACCCTCTTCGGCACCCTGCTGCCCAAGATCGCCGACGATTTCGGCTGGTCCACCGCCACCGCGGCCAACGTCGTCACCGGGGTCACCGCCGGTACCTTCGTGGTCTCGCTCTGCGTCGGCCCGATCCTGGACCGCTTCGGCCGCCGCCCGGCCCTCATGATCACCTCGGCCGGCGCCGCCTTCACCTCCGCCGCCACCGCGCTGGTCATGGGCCCGGTCTCGATGGTCGCCGTCCGCGCCTTCTCCGGCTTCGGCTACTCGGAAGAGGTCGTCAACACCGTCTATCTCAAAGAGATCTACGGAAAACACCCGCGGCGCGGCCTGTACTTCTCCTTCGTCCAGAGCGGCTGGCCGGTCGGCGCCCTGGTCGGCGCCGGGGTCACGGCGCTGACCCTGCCCACCTTCGGCTGGCGCGGCAGCTTCGTCATCGCCGCCGTACCCGCGCTGATCATCGCCGTACTGATGCGCACCCTGCCCGAGTCACCGGTCTTCCTCGGGCTCAAGAAGGCCCGCGCGCTGCGCGCCGAGGGCCGGGCCGCCGAGGCCGCCGAGCTGGAGAGGTCCGCCGGTATCGAGCCCAACGAGAGCAAGCCCGGACTGCGTGAGGTCTTCGCGCCCGCGCTGCGCCGCCACACCCTCTGTCTCTCGGCGGCCTGGCTGCTCAACTGGATGGGCATCCAGATCTTCTCCGTGCTCGGCACGACGGTGCTCGTCGAGGCGAAGGGCGTCTCGTTCAGCAGCGCCCTGCTCGTCCTCGTCCTCGCCAACCTGGCGGGCTTCTTCGGCTACGTCTTCCACGGCTGGCTCGGCGACCGCGTCGGCCGCCGTACGACCATCATCATCGGCTGGAGCTGCGGCGGCGTCGCCATGACGGCGATGCTCTTCGGACCCACCACCACCGCCGCCGTGATCGGTCTGTACGCCCTCGGGCTGTTCTTCCTGACCGGCCCCTACTCCGCGATGCTCTTCTACATGAGCGAGTCGTTCCCCGAGCAGGTGCGCGGGCTCGGCGCCAATGTGGCCCACACGATGGGGCCGGTCGGGGCCATTGTCGGCTCGGCGCTGCTCGGCGCGCTGCTCTCGGCCGGGGTCTCGATGACCATGGCCGCGTTCGTCGCCGGAGCCGTCGGCATCTTCGGCTCGGGACTGGTGATGCTCGGCGCGCGCGGCGACGACCGGCGCACCGCTCCGGCGTCCACCGGGCTGCGGGCCGGCTGACCCGGCAGGACCTCCTTCACCCGGCAGAACCTCCTTCACCCGCACAGAGATGGGAACACCATGACCGACGTACGACAGCGCGGCGCGGCCCTCGTCACCGGAGGCGCCAGCGGCATCGGCAGGGCGACGGCGATCGCCTTCGCCGAGGCGGGCATCGACACCGTGATCGGATACCACACCGCCGATCCGCACGATCCGCGGGAGACCGTCGAGGCGGTCCTCGCGGCCGGCGGCCGGTGTCTCGCCGTCGAGGCGGACGTCGCGGGCAGCGAGGGACCCGAGCGGCTGGCCGACGCCGCCGTCACCGCGTACGGCCGACTGGACATCGCCGTCGCGGCGGCGGGCATCCTGCGCAGGGCACCGCTCGCCGAACTCACCGACGACGCCTGGGACGGCATGCTCGGTGTCGACCTCACCGGGGTCATGCGCACCTTCCGCTCCGCCGCCGCCCGCATGACGGGCCCCGGCGCGCTGCTGGCCGTCTCGTCCATCGCGGGCGGCGTCTACGGCTGGGGCGATCACGCCCACTACGCGGCGGCCAAGGCGGGGGTGCTGGGGCTCGCACGCTCCCTTGCCGTCGAGCTGGCGCCGCGCGGGATCCGGGCGAACTCCGTCATCCCGGGGCTGATCGAGACCCCGCAGTCGCTGGACGCGCGCAACTCGCTGGGCCCCGAGGGGCTGCGCGCG
>NZ_QQNA01000048.1 GCF_003346515.1 Streptomyces corynorhini | reverse complement strand
TCCCCGTGGCGCCCGGGGGCGGCCCGGACGGCACACCGGCGGGCGGCCCGGCGGGCGGGCCGGCGGGCGGCATGGGCGGCGCGGGCGGCGCCCCGTACGCCCCCGGCGACCCCGGCGCCCCATGGGTCCCCGGCGCCCCCGGTGCTCCGTGCGGCGCGGGAACCTGCGGGCCGGTGCTCCGGTGTCCCTGCGGTCCGGGGACCTGTCCCGGGGCCGGGTGCTGCGGTCCCCGGGCCGGCTGGGCTCCGGTGGACCACCCCGGCGCGGGCGCCCGAGGTCCCCACGTGCCGGGCCCCGGGCCCTGGGGAGAAGGCAGCGGATCCCCGAGTGAATGCTGCATCCGGTGCCACTCCGTCTCGTGCGACTGACGCTGGTCGGCGGCCTCGGGCCCTCCGTACGAGGAACCCGGGTCGGCGCGCTACCGAACGGTACCGCCCCCGGCCGCCGCGGAGGCTGTCGGGTGACCTCCGACCGGGCGGGCCGCGAGGTCGCCCGACGGGCTCTCCGTGGGAACGGCCGGGAGCCGCTCAACGTCCCCGGCCCCGCCCGCCGTTCTCCGTCCCGCCCGGAAGGACGGGTGCCGTCAGCCCGCCAATCGCTCCGCGAGAGCGCGCAGCGCGAGCCGGTACGAGCCGATGCCGAAGCCCGCGACCGTACCGCTGGCGACGGCCGCGACCACCGAGGTGTGCCGGAACTCCTCGCGCGCGTACGGGTTGGAGAGGTGCACCTCGATCAGCGGCGCGGTGCGCTGCGCCGCCGCGTCCCGCATCGCGTACGAATAGTGCGTGAACGCGCCCGGGTTGAGCACGACCGGCAGCGCCCCGTCCGCCGCTTCGTGCAGCCAGCGGATCAGCTCCCCCTCGTCGTTCGTCTCGCGCACCTCCACGTCGAGGCCCAGCTCCGCGCCGAGCGTCCGGCAGGCGTCCACCAGCCCCTCGTACGAGGTGGAGCCGTAGACGTCCGGCTCGCGCGAGCCGAGCCGCCCCAGATTGGGCCCGTTGAGGACGAGGACCCGGCGGCTCACGCCGACACCTCCCCGTACGCGGCGAGCAGCACGGCCGGGTCCGGGCCCTCCAGCACGGTCGGCTTCGCCAGCCCGTCGAGCACGATGAAGCGCAGCAGGTCGCCGCGGGACTTCTTGTCGACCTTCATGGTCTCCAGCAGCTTGGGCCACTGGTCGCCCCGGTAGGTCAGCGGCAGCCCGACGGACTCCAGTACGGCGCGGTGCCGGTCGGCGGTCGCGTCGTCGAGCCGGCCGGCGAGCCGGCCCAGTTCGGCGGCGAAGACCATGCCGACGGAGACGGCGGCGCCGTGCCGCCACTTGTAGCGCTCGTTCTTCTCGATGGCGTGCGCGAGGGTGTGGCCGTAGTTGAGGATCTCGCGGAGCCCGGACTCCTTGAGGTCGTTGGAGACGACCTCGGCCTTGACGCGGATCGCCCGCTCGATCAGCTCGGCGGTGTGCGGCCCCGCCGGGGTACGGGCGGCCTCGGGGTCCGACTCGATCAGGCCGAGGATGGCCGGGTCGGCGATGAAGCCCGCCTTGATGATCTCGGCGAGCCCGCTGACGTAGTCGTGGACACCGAGCGAGTCCAGCGCGGCGAGGTCGCACAGCACCCCGGCGGGCGGGTGGAAGGCGCCGACGAGGTTCTTGCCCTCGGCGGTGTTGATGCCGGTCTTGCCGCCGACCGCCGCGTCGACCATGGCGAGCACGGTCGTCGGTACGGCGATCCAGCGCACCCCGCGCAGCCAGGTGGCCGCGACGAACCCGGCCAGGTCGGTGGTGGCGCCGCCGCCCACGCCGACGATCACGTCGGTACGGGTGAAGCCGGTCTGTCCGAGCGCCTTCCAGCAGTACGCGGCGACCTCGACGGTCTTGGCCTCCTCGGCGTTGGGCACCTGGATGGCGACGGCCTCGTACCCCTGCTCCGCGAGGTCCTGCCGCAGCGCCTCGCCGGTCCCGGCGAGCGCCTCGGGGTGCAGGACCGCGACGCGCTTGGCCCGGGGGCCGATCAGCGCGGGCAGCTCGCCGAGCAGCTGCCCGCCCACCAGCACCTCGTACGGGTCGTGCCCCGCGGTGCCGCCGACCTGGATCCGGGTGACTGTCTGGTCCGTCATACCTGCTTCTCCTTGCCCGGCGTGCCGGGGTCGCCGGGGGTGCCCGGGTCGTCGGACTGATCCGCTTCCTGTGCCGGCACCCGCTTCAGCCGCAGCGCGTCCAGCACCGCTTCCACGACCGCTTCGGGAGTCCGGTCGTCGGTCGGGACGACGACCCGGGCCACGTCCGTGTAGTGGTGGCGGCGCGCCTCCATCAGCAGCTTCCACTGCTGGCGGGGGTTGACGGCGAGCAGCGGACGCGCGGTGTTCAGCCCGGAGCGCTTGACCGCCTCGCCGACCTCCATCGTCAGATAGACGACGGGCAGCCCGGTGAGCAGCTCGCGGGTGGAGGCGTCGAGGACGGCGCCGCCGCCGAGCGCCAGCACACCGGTGTGCTCGGCCAGCGCGGCCCGTACCGCCGCGCGCTCCAGCTCCCGGAAGTGCGTCTCGCCCTGGTCGACGAAGATGTCGGAGATCGGCCGCCCCTGGGCGGCGACGATGTCGGCGTCGCTGTCGCGGAAGGCCGTGCCGAGCCGGGCGGCGAGCAGCTCGCCGACGGTCGACTTGCCGACCCCCATCGGGCCGACGAGCACGACGACCGGTGCGCTCATCGGATCTGGAGGTGGTCGAGGAACGAGCGGACGTTCCGGCTCGTCTCGGCGACGCTGTCGCCGCCGAACTTCTCCGCGACCGCGTCGGCCAGGGTCAGCGCGACCATGGCCTCGGCGACGATCCCGGCGGCCGGCACCGCGCACACGTCGGAGCGCTGGTGGTGCGCCCTGGTCGCCTCGCCGGTGGCCACGTCGACGGTGGCGAGGGCGTGCGGCACGGTCGCGATGGGCTTCATCGCGGCCCTCACCCGCAGCAGTTCGCCGGTGGTCAGCCCGCCCTCGGTACCGCCGGAGCGGCCCGAGGAGCGCCTGATGCCCTCGTCGGTCGTGACGATCTCGTCGTGCGCCCGCGATCCGGGCACCCGGGCGAGCCCGAAGCCGTCGCCGACCTCGACGCCCTTGATCGCCTGGATGCCCATGAGGGCGGCGGCCAGCCGCGCGTCCAGCCTGCGGTCCCAGTGCACGTGCGAGCCGAGCCCGACCGGCACGCCGTACGCCAGGACCTCCACGACGCCGCCGAGGGTGTCGCCGTCCTTGTGGGCCTGGTCGATCTCGGCGACCATCGCCGCGCTCGCGTCGGCGTCCAGGCAGCGCACCGGGTCCGCGTCGAGCTTCGCCACGTCGCCCGGGGTCGGGTACACCCCGTAGGGGGCCTTGGCCGCGGCCAGTTCGACGACGTGGGAGACGATCTCGATCCCGGCCGTCTCCTTCAGGTACGAGCGCGCCACGGCGCCGAGCGCGACCCGCGCCGCGGTCTCCCGCGCGCTGGCCCGCTCCAGGACCGGCCTGGCCTCGGCGAAGCCGTACTTCTGCATCCCCGCGAGGTCGGCGTGGCCGGGCCTGGGGCGGGTCAGCGGCGCGTTGCGGGCCGAGTCGGCCAGCACGGCGGGGTCGACCGGATCGGCCGACATGACCTGCTCCCACTTGGGCCACTCGGTGTTGCCCACCATGATCGCGACGGGGGAACCCATGGTCAGACCGTGCCGGACACCGCCGAGGAAGGTGATCTCGTCCCGCTCGAATTTCATCCGCGCACCGCGGCCGTAACCGAGGCGCCGCCGGGCCAGGTGGTCCGCCACCATCTCCGTGGTGATGGGCACACCGGCGGGAAGACCCTCCAGCGTCGCCACGAGTGCGGGGCCGTGCGACTCCCCCGCGGTCAGCCAGCGCAACCTGCTCAACGGTGCTCCTCTTATTCGCGCCTGGACTGCCAGTGCCTCCTGACAGGGTGTGCGCCGGGCGGTCGCCCGGCGCGGCTCTGGCGGCACGACCGGGTGCGCGGCCACGGCCCGCCGTGACCGATTCTTCCACGTCGCCGATGTCGCACGGGCATGCGTCCGGGTCCCGGACGGCGCCGGGGCCAGCGGTCAGCGCAGCGCGTTCCCGCCCGCCGCGCGCATCACGTCCAGCGGCGCGGGCGAGCGCCCCGTCATCCGCTCCACCTGCAGTACGGCCTGGTGCACGAGCAGGTCGAGGCCGGAGACGATCCCGCCGCCCGCGCCCGACCACGCCGCCGCCAGCGGGGTCGGCCAGGGCTCGTAGAGCACGTCGAAGAGCGTGCCGGGGCGGTCGGGGACGTCCACCGCGAGGGCGTCGGTGGTGCCCGCCGGGGTGGTCGCGATCACCAGCGGGGCGCCGAACGCCTCGGTGGCCGCCGCCCAGTCGGCGATACGGACGTCCACGCCGAGCCGCTCGCCCCAGCCCCGCATCTCGGCGGCGCGGGCGGCGCTGCGGACGTACGCGGTGACCGGGCCGGTACAGATCCGGGCGAGCGCCGCGAGCGCGGACGACGCGGTCGCGCCCGCGCCCAGGACGGCGGCCGACTCGACCTTCTCCACGCCCCGTTCGCGCAGCGCGGCGATCATCCCGGGGATGTCGGTGTTGTCCCCGGTGCGCCGGCCGTCCGCGCCGAGGACGACGGTGTTGACGGCCTCCACCGAGGCGGCGGTGTCGGAGACCTCGTCGAGCAGCGGGATGACGGCGCGTTTGAGCGGCATGGTCAGCGAGAGACCGGCCCAGGAGGCGTCGAGTCCGGCGAGGAAACCGGGGAGCCCGGCCTCGTCCACGTCGAAACGGTCGTACGACCAGTGGGCGAGGCCGAGTTCACGGTACGCGGCCCGGTGGAGCACGGGTGAGAGGGAGTGTGCGATGGGCGACCCCAGGACGGCCGCGCGGCGCCCCTCAGCCGTTGCTCTTCCGGTCATTGAACTTGTCCCTGAGTGGCTCGAACTCGGCATAGGTCTTGGCGAACTCGGTCTTGTGCTGACCGTCGGTCGCCACGAAGTAGAGCCAGCCGTCGTCCGTCGGGTTGAGGGCGGCGGCCAGCGCCTCGTTGCCCGGGTTGCCGATGGGCCCGGGGGTGAGGCCCTTCTGGGTGTAGGTGTTGTACGGGTCCTGATTCTTGTTGATCTCGGACTCGCTGATGTCGATTTTGCTCTGGCCCTTGAGGTAGTTGAACGCGGAGTCGAACTGGAGGAGCTGGTTCGTCTCCGTGTTGCTGGGCTTGAGCCGGTTGTATACGACTTCGGCCATCTTACGGAAGTCGTCGTGGGTCTTGCCCTCGGCCTGGACGAGGCTGGCCACGGTGAGCAGCTGCCAGGGGCCTTCGAGGTCGTGCTTCTTGGCGTTCTCCTCAAGGTCCAGCCTGTTGTACTCCGCGTTCGCCCTGGAGACCATCTTCTTGAGGACGGCCTCGGGTTTCGTGCCCTTGGCCACCGGGTAGCTCGCCGGGTAGAGGAAGCCCTCCAGCGGATCCTTTATCGGGGAGCCGCTCTTGGCCCACTTGGGCAGGCCGAGGTTGGCGGCTTCCTTCTTCGCGATGCCCTGCGTGGTCCCCGCGGTGAGTCCGAGCTGTTTGTCGATCTTCTCGTAGACCCTGACATTGCGGGTGCCCTCGGGGATGATCAGGGCGTTGCGGCTGTTGGGGCTCAGCATGGTCTTCACGGCGTTCGCCGCGGACATCTCCTTGCTGAGGGTGTAGACGCCCGCCTGGATCGTGTTGCCCTTCGGGTTTCCCTTCTGGGCGGAGACGAAGGCGCGCTGGCTCTTGACGATCCCGTTCTTCACCAGGATGGCGCCGATCTCGTAGCCGCCCGCGCCCTGGGGGATCTCGACCTGGACGGAGCCCGCGCCGGAGCCCGCGTAGTCCGGCGGCGGGCCGAACTTGCTCTGCCAGAACTGGAAACCGACATAGCTGACGCCGCCGACGCCGCCGACCAGCACGACGGCCACCACGAGGCAGGCGATGCCGTTGCGGCCCTTTTTCTTCTTCGACTTGCTCCGGCCGCCGTCCCGGCCGTCGCCGCGGCTCTCGGTCTCGTCGCCGGGCCGGTCGGCGTCGGAGCCTTCGGGGTCGTCGCCGGTGAAGAAGGGGTGGGTCTCCTTCTCCTGCCCGTCCTGTGCCTCCGCCGAGTCCTCGGCCTGCGGTTCCGGCTCGGCGCGGCGCTGGCCGGGCGGCTGGGGCGGCGGGTAGGCGTCGGGGGTGGCGTAGTGGTCGTTCTCGCCGTAGCCGCCCTGCCGGTCGTCGTACGGGCCGGAGGAGTTGCCTCCGTAGGGCATCTCCGCCTGCTGCCCGGAGTCCCAACCGCCGTTGTACTGCGGGTCGTTGTACTGACCGTCGGTGTACTGGGGGTCCTGGTAACCGGCCTGCTGGGGATGTTGCGGGTGCTGCTGCCCCTGCTGCGGGTGCTGCGGCTGGGAGTGCTGCGGCGGCTGCTGGACCTGACCCTGGCCCTGGCCCTGGTCGCCGTACTGACCGTTGCCGTACCGCGGATCCCCGTACTGCCGCGCTTCGTACTGCTGTTGGTCGTACTGCTGTTGGTCGTACTGCTGCTGGTCGTACTGCTGCTGGTCGTACTGCTGCGGCCCGCCCTGCTGCTGGTGCTGCGGGTACTGCTGATGCTGCTGCTGGTACGGATCGGGGCCGCCCGCGTACGTCTGCTGCTGGGCCTGGACCGGGTACTGCTGATGCTGCTGCGGCCCGCCATAGGGAGCGCCGGCGTCAGTGACCTGCTGTGCCGCCCACCCCTGGTCCCCGTACAAAGGATCCTCGGGGTGCCACGGTTCGGAGCCGGGGCCCCGGCCATAGTCAGTCATCGATCCCCTTGAGCCGCGAGGCGAACGGTCACCGAGCCCGGTGGCACGGCGTCCGTTTCGCCTCTTTTCTGTGCGGCAGCTGTTCGAACGCTGCCGCATCGCGCGGAACGTTACCGTACCGCGATCAGATGACCACTTCGACGCTCTCTCCGGGAGGATTACCTGATACCCGTTCGGCCTCAAGCGCGCTCTGGAGGATGACAATCGCCGCCACTTGGTCGATAACGGACCGGCCTTTCTTGGACTTAACGCCCGAAGCGCGCAGCCCCTGACTGGCCGTCACCGTGCTCATCCGCTCATCGACCAGTCGTACCGGCAGCGGCGCGATGCCCCGCGCGACCTCCTGGGCGAAGGCCCGCACCTTCGCCGCGGCCGGTCCCTCGCCCCCGTTGAGGGAGCGCGGCAGCCCGATCAGTACCTCGATCGGTTCGTACTCCGTGACGATCTGGCGCAGCCGCCGGTGGGCGGCCGGGACGTCGCGTCCCGGCACGGTCTCCACCGGCGTGGCGAGGATCCCGTCGGGGTCGCACGAGGCGACCCCGATCCGGGCGTCCCCGACGTCGATCGCGAGCCGGCGTCCGCGTCTCATCCGGGTCGTCAGGCCGTCTCGGCGACGAGGCGCTCGACGGCGGCCACGGCGTCCGGGATGGCCTCGGGGTTCTGACCGCCGCCCTGGGCGACGTCGGGCTTGCCGCCACCGCCGCCGCCGAGGGTCTTGGCGGCGGTACGGACCAGGTCACCGGCCTTGAGGCCGCGGCCCCTCGCGGCCTCGTTGGTGGCGATGACCGTCAGCGGACGGCCGCCCGCCGTGGTGAACAGGGCGACGACCGCGGGACGGTCCCCGCTGATCCGGCCGCGTACGTCGAGGACCAGCTTGCGCAGGTCGTCGGCGGAGGTGCCGTCGGGTACCTGACCGGTGACCAGGGCGGTGCCGCGCACGTCCTGGGCGCTCTCGACGAGTCCGGCGGCGGCGGCGAGCACCTTCTCCGCGCGGAACTTCTCGATCTCCTTCTCGGCGTCCTTCAGCTTGCCGAGCATGCCGGCGATCTTCTCGGGCAGCTCCTCGGAGCGGCCCTTGACCAGCTCCTGGAGCTGGGCGACGACGGTGTGCTCCTTGGCGAGGAAGTGGTACGCGTCCACGCCGACCAGGGCCTCGATGCGCCGCACGCCCGAGCCGATGGACGATTCGCCGAGCAGCTTCACCAGGCCGAGCTGGGCGGTGTTGTGGACGTGCGTACCGCCGCACAGCTCCTTGGAGAAGTCCCCGATGGTGACGACGCGGACCCGCTCGCCGTACTTCTCGCCGAACTCGGCGATGGCGCCCTGCTTCTTGGCCTCGTCGATCGACATGACCTCGGCCTGGACGTCCAGCTCCCTGGCGAGCACCTCGTTGATCTTCTGCTCGACGTCGAGCAGGACCGTGCCGGGTACGGCGGCGGGCGAGCCGAAGTCGAAGCGGAAGCGGCCCGGCGAGTTCTCCGAACCGGCCTGGGCGGCGGTCGGGCCGAGGGCGTCGCGCAGCGCCTGGTGGGTGAGGTGGGTGGCGCTGTGGGCGCGGGCGATGGCCCGGCGGCGGCCCAGGTCGATGGCGGCGTGCGCGGAGGCGCCCACGGTCACCTCGCCGACCTGCACGAATCCCTTGTGCACGGAGACGCCGGGGACCGGCTGCTGGACGTCGCGGACGGTGATGACGGCGCCGTTGTCCAGCCGGATCCGGCCCTGGTCGGCGAGCTGGCCGCCGCCCTCGGCGTAGAACGGGGTGCGGTCGAGCACGACCTCGATCTCGTCGCCCTCGGTGGCGGCCGGCGAGGTCACCCCGTCGACGAGCAGGCCGACGACGGTCGACTCGTTCTCGGTGGCGGTGTAACCGGTGAACTCGGTGGCGCCGCCGGCGTCGGCGACGGCCCGGTAGGCGGAGAGATCGGCGTGGCCGGACTTCTTGGCCCTGGCGTCGGCCTTGGCGCGCTCCCGCTGCTCCTTCATCAGGCGGCGGAACCCGTCCTCGTCCACGGACAGGCCCTGTTCGGCGGCCATCTCCAGGGTGAGGTCGATCGGGAAGCCCCAGGTGTCGTGGAGCAGGAACGCCTTGTCACCTGCGAGGACCCGGCCACCGGTGGCCTTGGTCTCGGTGACGGCGGTGTCGAGGATGTTGGTGCCGCCCTTGAGGGCCTTGAGGAAGGCGGCCTCCTCGGCGAGGGCCACGGTCTCGATGCGCCTGCGGTCGGTCTCCAGCTCCGGGTACTGCTCGCCCATGGTCCTGATGACCACGTCGACCAGCTGGGCGACGACCGGCTCGGTGGCGCCCAGCAGCCGCATGTTGCGGATGGCGCGGCGCATGATGCGGCGCAGTACGTAGCCGCGCCCCTCGTTGCCGGGGGTGACGCCGTCGCCGATGAGCATCACCGAGGTACGGATGTGGTCGGCGACGACCCGCAGCGAGACGTCGGAGCCGCGCTCGGCGCCGTAGCGCACACCGGTCAGCTCGGTGGCCCTGTCCATGACGACGCGCAGCGTGTCGGTCTCGTACATGTTCCGCACGCCCTGGAGGATCATGGCGAGGCGTTCGAGGCCGAGACCGGTGTCGATGTTCTTCGACGGCAGGTCGCCGAGGATCGGGAAGTTCTCCTTGTCCTCGCCGGGGCCGCGCTCGTACTGCATGAAGACCAGGTTCCAGATCTCCACGTAGCGCTCGTCGTTGACGGCGGGGCCGCCCTCGACACCGAACTCGGGACCCCGGTCGTAGTTGATCTCGGAGCAGGGGCCGCAGGGTCCTGGGACGCCCATGGACCAGTAGTTGTCCTTCTTGCCGAGGCGCTGGATGCGCTCGGCGGGCACGCCGATCTTCTCGCGCCAGATCCGCTCGGCCTCGTCGTCGTCCAGATAGACGGTGATCCAGAGCTTCTCCGGCTCCAGGCCGTAGCCGCCGTCCGCCACGGAGCCGGTGAGCAGCTCCCAGGCGTAGGAGATGGCGCCTTCCTTGAAGTAGTCGCCGAACGAGAAGTTGCCGCACATCTGGAAGAACGTGCCGTGCCGGGTGGTCTTGCCGACCTCTTCGATGTCGGGCGTGCGCACGCACTTCTGCACGCTGGTGGCGCGGTCGAACGGCGGCTTGACCTCGCCCAGGAAGTACGGCTTGAAGGGCACCATGCCCGCCGGGACCAGCAGCAGAGTCGGGTCGTCCGCGATGAGCGACGCCGAAGGGACGACGGTGTGACCGCGCTCCTCGAAGAAGCTCAGCCAGCGGCGACGAATTTCAGCCGACTCCATCAGTGGTCCTCATTCCGGTTGTGCGAGTTGTAGGGGTAGGTGGTTCGGGGGTGCTCGACGGCGACGAGCCGGCGGGGCGCGGGCAGTGCCGGGTCGGCCGCCGCCTCCAGGCCGAGCGCCTCGCCCAGTTCGGCTTCCCGCCGGACCATGCCCGACCTGACGTCGACGGCGAACTCCCGGACCTTGTGGCCGGCGTCGATCGCCTTGTTGGCGGCCTGCGCGGCGAGGCTCTCCGGGGTCAGCTGCTTGAGCTTGCGGTGGACCTTGGCGGTGGCCCAGACTCCGGCGGCCGCGCCCGCGGTGAACCAGAACGTACGGCGGAACATCGCTGCGTCAGCCCTTCTTCTTCCTGCGCCGGACGGCCGGCAGGGTGCGCCCGACGACCACCGGCCCGTCACCGGCGGCCGGCGCGCCCCTGCGGCCCATGGCCTGCCGGACGCCGTAGCCGAAGGCCGCGACCTTCACCAGCGGTCCGCCGAAGGTCGAGGCGACCGTGGTGGAGAGCGCGGAGGCGTTGGAGGTGACTTCCTGGACGTCCGTCGCGATGGCGTCGACCCGGTCGAGTTGGGTCTGCGCCTGCCGGACGGTCGCCGAGGCGTCGGCCAGCAGTGGCACCGCCTGTTCTGTGACGTCCGCCACCAGTCTGGTGGTCGCCCTGAGCGTCTGGGCCAGTCTCACCAGCACCACGGCCAGGAAGGAGACCAGGATGGCCCAGAACACGGCCACCAGGATCCCGGCAACCTCTCCACCGGTCACGCCGCACCGCTCCCTGATCGTCGACGGTCATCTGGAAGGCGACTGGAAAGTCGTCCTCCGACCCTATCGCGCCGGTGGTCACGTCCCGTACCGGATTACCGGCGGGCGCGCGGGGTGGCGGCGCGAAGCGGCCGGGGCGATTGTACGGAGTGCGGCCGGATGAGTACTCTGCGTGTCCCATGCGACGCCCCTTCCGCTCCCGCACGCCGCCCGACGCGCCTCTCCCGGCTCCCGGCGGGCTTCCCGCCGAGCCGAACCGCTTCGTCGGGCGCGACGCCGAGCTGTCCGAAGTGGTCCGCCTGCTCGGGGAGTCCCGGCTGGTCACGGTGGTGGGGGTCGGCGGGGTGGGCAAGACCCGGCTGGCGCTGCGCGCCGCCGACCAGGTGCAGAAACGCTACTGCGACGGGGCGTGGCTCGCCGAACTCGCCGCCCTGCGCGACCCGGAGCTACTCGACCACGCGCTGGCCGAGGCGCTCGGCCTGACGGACCACAGCGGCAGGCCGCCGCGCCGGGTGCTCGCCGAGCATCTCGCCACCCGCCGGGCGCTGCTGGTGCTCGACGGGTTCGAACAGCTCATCGACGCATGCGGCGCCCTGGTCGCCGAGCTGCTGCGCCGGGCCCCCGGGCTGCGGATCCTCGCGGTGGGCCGGCGCCCGCTGCGGGTGGCGGGCGAGACGACCTTCACGCTCGCCCCGATGGCCGAACGGGACGCGGTCACGCTCTTCACCGACCGGGCCACCGCCGGGGACCAGGGCTTTCGCGCGGAGGGCGAGCGGCTGACCGCCGTACGGGAGCTGTGCGACCGGCTCGACCGGATCCCGCTGGCGCTGGAGCTGGCGGCGGGGCGGCTGCACGCCCTCTCGGTCGAGCAGGTGCTCGACCGGCTCGGGGACCGCTTCCGGGTGCTCACCGAGGGCCGGCGCGACGCTCCCGCCCGCCACCGGACGCTGCGGACCGCGATCGGCTGGAGCCATGAGCTGTGCACGCCGGAGGAACGGCTGCTGTGGGCGCGGCTGTCGGTCTTCGCGGGGCCGTTCGACCTGGACGCGGCGGAGTACGTGTGCGGCGGGCCCGAGCTGCCGGCCGACGACGTGTTCGACGTACTGGCCGAGCTGATCTCGCAGTCCCTGGTGATCCGCGAGGAGACACCGGCCGGCACCCGCTACCGGCTGCTGGAGACGGTACGGGCGTACGGCGCCGAGTGGCTGGACGCGCTGGCGGAGACCGACCGGCTGCGCGGCCTGCACCGCGACTGGTATCTGGGCCTGGCCGCCTGGTACGAGCTGGACTGGTTCGGGCCGCGCCAGGCCGAGGTGGCGGCCGGGGCGGACAGCGCGCTGCCCAATCTGCGGGCCGCGCTGGAGCTGTGCCTGGAGAATCCCGAGGACGCGCACCTGGGCCGGCATCTGGCCGGGACCCTGTGGTTCTACTGGGTGGGCTGCGGCCGGCTGACCGAGGGGCGGCTGTGGCTGGGACGGGCCCTGGCGCTGGACTCCCCGAGCGACGGGGCGCGGCTCAAGGCGCTGTGGGTGCTCGGCTATGTGGCGGTCCTCCAGGGCGACAGCGCGGCGGCGGTGGGCGCCCTGCACGAGTGCCGGGAGGAGGCCGCCCGCAGCGGGAACGGTCCGGCGCGCGCCTACGCCGTGCACCGGCTGGGCTGTCTGGCGCTGCTCTCGGACGAGATGGACCGGGCGGAGCGGCTGCTGCGCTCGGCGCTCGACGCGTACCGGGAGCTGGGCGAGCTGAACAGCAATGTGCTGATGGGGCAGGTCGAACTGGCCCTGGCCCTGGTCTTCCAGGGCGATCTGGACGCGGCCGTCGAGCTGTGCGCCGAGGTCCGCGAGATCTGCGAGGACAGCGGCGAGCGCTGGACCAGGGCGTACGCGCTGTACGTGCTGGCGTACGCGGCCTGGACGCGCGAGGAGCACGCGCGGGCGCGGACGCTGATCACGGAGTCCGTCGCCATCCACCACGGATTCCGGGATCGGGTCGGCCTGGTGCTCTCCGTCGAGCTGCTGGCGCTGGTGACGGCGAGCGAGGGCGATCCCGCCGAGGCGGCGGTGCTCCAGGGCGCCGCGACCCGGCTGTGGCGGTCGGTCGGGCCACCGCTGTTCGGCTCCGCGTACTTCGGCGCGCCGCGCGTACGGTGCGAGCGGTACGCGACGGAGCTGCTGGGCGCCGAGGAGTACCGGGCGTACGAGGAGGAGGGGCGCGGACTGTCGGCGGACGCGACCGCGCGGCGGGCACTCGCGCACCGGCCGCCCGCCCCGGCGGTGCCCCGGCGACCGCCGTCCGGCGGGCGGGGGCGGGCCCGGGGAGCGCGAAAGCCCGCCGACTCCCCCACCACGCGGGGCGGGGAGTCGGCGGGCTGACTCGCTGTGAGGCAGGCGCGCCCGGGTCGGCGGGCGCGATGCGTCAGCGGGCGTAGTACTCGACGACGAGCTGCTCGTCGCAGATGACCGGGATTTCCTTGCGGTTCGGGTCACGGTCGAGCCGGAACGCGAGGGCCTTCAGGTTGACCTGGAGGTAGCGCGGGGTCTCGCCGTCCGTGTCGTAGCCACCCTCGCGGGCGACCTGGAACGGGACCTTGTCGCGGCTGCGCTCGCGGACCATCACGACGTCGTCGGGACGGACCCGGAACGACGGCTTGTCGACCTTGCCACCGTTGACCTCGATGTGGCCGTGGACGACCATCTGGCGGGCCTGGTAGATGGTGCGGGCGATGCCCGACCGCAGGACCAGGGCGTCCAGACGACGCTCCAGCTCGACGACGAGCGCCTCGCCGGTCTTGCCACCGGCCTTCTTGGCGCGGTCGTAGGCGCGGGCCATCTGGCGCTCGCTGATGTCGTACTGCGCGCGCAGGCGCTGCTTCTCCAGCAGACGGACCTTGTAGTCACTGTTCTGCTTGCGTCCGCGGCCGTGCTCGCCCGGCGGGTAGGGGCGGGCCTCGAAGTACTTGACAGCCTTCGGCGTCAGCGCGATACCGAGCGCGCGTGACTTCTTGACCTTGGGACGCGACTGGTTAGGCACGTTCTCCAGACCTCCGTTGTAGGTTAGGTTAGGCTCACCTTACTTAAGGAGATCGCATGTCTCGCCCTGGGAACACCACGCGCATCACGGACAGCAGCAGCCTCGACGCCCACGCGGAAGGGGGCGACGATTCGACGGAGGTCCGATCAGCTCATGGTCAGCCGCGTCCCAGCGGGCTTGAAATCGATCGGATGCCGTCAGCAGCCGAGCGCACACGAACTCTCGTACAGAGTACATGCTCGGCCGTACTGATCATCCCGGGCCTGGACGGGGCCCTCCCCTACCAGCTGATGCCCGACCACCGGTCGGTGGGGCCCGACGGCGAGGTGTTCCTCGTCTTCCCCGCCGACTCCCCGGCCGTACGCGCCGCGACCCACGCGCAGGACGACGAACTCAACGCGGTCCTGGAGATCACGGATGTCGCGCCGGTCTCCGTACCCCACCGTATCCGGGGCCGGGCCTGGCTCTCCGGCTGGCTCACCCGCGGACCGGACCAGGTGGAACCCGGCCGGATGGTGCTGCGGCTGGAGATCGGCGAAGCGTGCGTGGACGACCTCTGGGGCGCGGACCAGGTCGAGCCCGAGGACTTCGCGACAGCCGTGGCCGACCCGCTGGTGGAGCACGAGGCGGAGCTGCTCCAGCATCTGCACTCCGCCCACGGCGCCGAGGTACGGTCGCTGCGCGAACTGCTCGGCGAACGCGGGGAGCGGACGACGGCCGGGAGCGCCGCCGTGCCGGTCGCGATCGACCGCTTCGGACTGCGGGTGCGCTTCACCGGCGTCCAGTGCTTCGACGCCCGCTTCGACTTCCCCGAGCCGGTGCGCGACGTGAACGAACTGCGCTACGCCATGCACACGCTCTTCGACGCGGCGGCCCGCTGACCGGCCGCCGGACCGGTCGGCCCCGGCCCGTCCCACCGCCCGTCCCGCTCAGCCCGCGCCGGACCCGCGCAGCCGCTCACGCACCTTGTCGACCACATCCGCGTAGCGCGCCTCCGCGCCGTAGCGCGTCGGCTCGTAATAACGCCTGCCGCGCACCGAGTCCGGCGCGTACTGCTGGGCGGCGATCCCGCCCGGTACGTCGTGCGGATAGACATAGCCCCGCGCGTGCCCCAGCTTGGCCGCGCCCTGGTAGTGGCCGTCGCGCAGGTGGGCCGGGATCTGCCCGGTCAGCCCCTTGCGCACGTCCTCCAGAGCCGCGCCGATCGCGGTCGTCGCCGCGTTCGACTTGGGGGCGAGGGCCAGCGCGATGGTGGCGTGGCTCAGGGTCAGGGCGGCCTCGGGGAAGCCGATCATGGCCACGGCCTGGGCGGCGGCGACCGCGAGCGGCAGGGCCGCGGGATCGGCCAGACCGATGTCCTCGCTCGCCGAGATCATCAGCCGTCGGGCGATGAACCGGGGGTCCTCCCCCGCGTCGATCATCCGGGCCAGATAGTGCAGCGCCGCGTCCACGTCGGATCCGCGGATCGACTTGATGAGGGCGCTCGCCACGTCGTAGTGCTGGTCGCCGTCACGGTCGTAGCGCACCGCGGCCCGGTCGACGGTCTCCTCCACCGTGGCCAGGGAGATCTCGCGCTCGCCCTTGTCGATCGCGGCCCCGGCCGCGGCCTCCAGCGCGGTGAGCGCGCGCCGGGCGTCACCGCCCGCGATCCGCAGCAGATGCGCCTCGGGCTCCTCGGGCAGCGACAGCGCGCCGCCGAGCCCGCGCTCCTCCGTGAGCGCCCGCCGCAGCAGGCCGCGTACGTCGTCGTCGGTGAGCGGCTCCAGGGTCAGCAGCAGGGAGCGGGACAGCAGCGGCGAGATGATCGAGAAGTACGGATTCTCCGTGGTGGCCGCGATGAGCGTCACCCAGCGGTTCTCCACGGCGGGCAGCAGGGAGTCCTGCTGGGCCTTGCTGAAGCGGTGGATCTCGTCCAGGAAGAGGACGGTCTCCTTGCCGTAGCCCCCGGAGGCGCGGCGCGCTCCGTCGATGACGGTCCGTACTTCCTTGACGCCCGCGGTGATCGCGGACAGCTCGACGAAGCGCTTTTCGGTCGCCTTGGAGACAACATGGGCGAGGGTGGTCTTGCCGGTGCCCGGCGGACCCCAGAGGATCACGGACGAGGCTCCGGCCGGACCGCCGCCGCCCTCGCCCACCAGTCGGCGCAGCGGGGACCCCGGCTTCAGCAGATGCCGCTGGCCGACGACCTCGTCCAGGACGCGGGGGCGCATCCGCACGGCCAGGGGGCTGCTGGACGGGTCCTTCTCCTGGCGGTCTTCCGCCGCTGCGGTAAAGAGGTCGGGCTCCACGCGTGAAGCCTATGCCAGTCCACTGACAGCGCCCGTACGGGCGACCGGTCGGGGCCGCTTCGCCGGTCCGGTGCGGCTCAGCCCGTCCAGAAGTCCCACCAGCGGGTGAGGATCAGCATCCCGATGATCCCGATGTGCAGCGCCGGCAGGAGCCAGGTGAACTCGTCGAGGAACCGGCGCAGCCAGGACGGCGCGGGCAGGACCCCGGTTCGGATGTTGTGGGAGGTGACGTACCAGAACATGACGATGGTGGCGACCCAGGCGAGGCAGCACCACAGGCACAGCGAGTTGATGCTGTACAGCGACTGGTACTGCAACCAGGTACAGAACCCGACCCCGAACAGCGTCCCCGCGTGCAGCCCCCGCCAGAACCAGCCCCGGTAGCGCGCCCCCGCCAGCAGCCCGACCCCGACGAACACCACCACCGAGTAGGTCACGAGCCCCAGCATCGGATTGGGGAAACCGAAGACCGACGCCTGCGCGCTCTTCATGATGTTCCCGCACGACACCACCGGGTTCAGACTGCACCCCGGCGTGAAGTTCGGGTCTTCGAGCAGCTTGAACTTGTCGATGGTGATCACCCAGGCGGCCAGCACTCCCGCCGCGCCCGTGATGATCAGCAGGAGGGCGAACGCCCGACCGCCGCCGACCGTACCCGGGGCGCCTTCGCCCCGGCGGCCGGAGGAGACGTCGTCAACCGCTGCACTCGTCATATCGCCGTTCCGTCACTGAGGTCGGGTGGGGGCACTGCGGGCTCGTTGGAGCAGCCTCATTGTGCCGTACGGACCTGTGCCCGCACCGTTCGGCCGGGATAAAGAGGGGCGGGGCCCGGACGGTGTGCGTCCCGGCCCCGCCCGCGTGCGCGGCGGGGTCTCAGCCGAGCCGCCGGGTGACCTCGGCGACCAGGCCGTCCAGCGCCACCGGCACCTGCTCGCCGCTCTCCATGTCCTTGAGCTGGGCCACGCCCTCCGCGAGATCGCGCTCGCCCGCGACGACGGTGTACCGGGCGCCCGACCTGTTGGCGTTCTTCATGGCGCCCTTCAGCCCCTTCGCGCCGTAGCAGAAGTCGGCGGCGACACCGGCCCTGCGCAACTCGGTGACCAGGCCGAACAGCGTCCTCCTGGCCTCCTCGCCGAGCGCCACCGCGTAGACGCTGGTGGCGCTGGGCACGTCGATCGCGATGCCCTCGGCCTCCAGCGCCAGCACCGTGCGGTCCACGCCCAGCGCCCAGCCGACCGACGGCAGGGCGGGGCCGCCGATCATCTCGGAGAGCCCATCGTACCGGCCGCCGCCGCCCACCGCCGACTGCGAGCCCAGACCGTCGTGGACGAACTCGAAGGTCGTGCGCGTGTAGTAGTCGAGGCCGCGCACCAGCTTCTCGTCGTCCTCGAACGCGACCCCGGCGGCGGTCAGCAGCTCCCTGACCTCCTCGTGGTACGCCTTGCAGGCGTCGCACAGGTAGTCGCGGAGCATCGGCGCCCCGGCCAGCCGGCTCTGTACGTCGGCGCGCTTGTCGTCAAGGACCCGCAGCGGGTTGATCTCGATCCTGCGGCGGGTCTCCTCGTCCAGGTCGAGGCCGCGCAGGAAGCCCTGGAGCGCCTCCCGGTAGACCGGCCTGCACTCCTTGTCGCCCAGCGAGTTGAGCAGGATGCGGAACCGGCGCAGCCCCAGCGAGCGGTACGCCTGGTCGGCCAGGATGATCAGTTCGGCGTCGAGCGCCGGGTCCTCCATGCCGATGGCCTCGGCGCCGACCTGCGAGAAGTGGCGGTAGCGGCCCTTCTGCGGGCGCTCGTAGCGGTAGTACGAGCCGGAGTACCAGAGCTTGACCGGCAAGTTCCCGGCCTTGTGGAGGTTGGCCTCCAGCGCGGCGCGCAGCACGGAGGCGGTGCCCTCGGGGCGCAGGGCGAGCCGGTCGCCGCCCTTGGTCTCGAAGGCGTACATCTCCTTGGAGACGATGTCGGTGGACTCGCCGACGCCGCGTGCGAACAGCTCGACGTTCTCGAAGCCGGGCGTCTCGATGTATCCGTAGCCCGAGGCGCGCAGCGGCGCGCAGATCGCCTCCCGTACCGCGAGGAAGGTCGCGGAGACGGGCGGGATCAGGTCGTAGGTGCCCTTGGGGGCCTGGAAGGTGCTCATGGTGATCGGTGTGTCACATTCCTCGTCGGGGAGCGGCGGTCGGGCCGCTTCCGTAGCCTGCGGCCACCTCGCGCAGATAGGGGTTGGTGGCGCGCTCCCGGCCGATGGTGGTCTGGGGGCCGTGGCCGGACAGCACCACGGTCGAGTCGTCGAGCGGCAGGCACACCCGGCCCAGCGAGTCGAGGATCTCGGCGTGGTCGCCGCCGGGCAGGTCGGTGCGTCCGATGGAGCCGGCGAACAGCAGGTCGCCCGAGAACAGCACCGGCGGTACGTCGACACCGCCGCCGGTGGACCCGGGCACCCCGAAGGTCACCGACCCCTTCGTATGGCCGGGCGCGTGCGCGACGGTGAACTCCAGGCCCGCCAGGGCCAGTGCGGCGCCGTCGGTCAGCTCGCGGACGTCGTCCGGCTCCCCCACGGTCAGCTCGCCCATGATCGGCATCCCGATCGAGCGGCCGAGTGCCCTCTCCGGGGCGCTCATCATGTAGCGGTCGGCGGGGTGGATCCACGCCGGTACACCCCGGGCGCCGCAGACCGGTACGACGGAGGCGACATGGTCGATGTGGCCGTGGGTGAGAATGACGGCGACGGGCTTGAGGCGGTGCTTCCCGACCGCGTCCTCGATGCCCGGCGCGGCCCGGTGACCGGGGTCGATGATCACGCACTCCTCGCCGGCGGCGGGGGCGACCAGATAGCAATTGGTCCCCCAGGCCCCGGCGGGGAACCCGGCAATGAGCACAATCGTCCTTATGTGTCGCGGGGCGCGGTGGGCCCCGGTGGCGGGAAAGCGGCAGATCGAAGGGTACCGGCGCTGCTCATTCCACAGCCAATCCATATACCGTACGGGGCCAGGTGCCTGGCCCCGGTCGGGCGGCACGTGATCACACGACAATCGAGGAGAAGACCCGGTGGTCAACAGCGATCAGCGGCGGCGGCAGCTCGCCCGGGAGAAGTTCGAGCGGCAGCAGCGGCGGCGGGCCGAGGCGCGGCAGCAGGCGAAGGTCCGCAACGTCGTCATCGGAGCCGTACTGGCCGTGGTGGCGGTCGCCGGCGCCGGGGTGTACGCGGCGGTGCAGAATTCCGACGGCGACAGCAAGAGCAACGCGGCGGCGGAGGCGTCCCCCTCGCCGTCGCCCTCGGAGACCGAGAGCGCCGAGCCCGAACCGAAGATGACGATCGACAAGTCGGCGAAGTACTCGTTCGATCTCAAGACGGACCAGGGCGACATCAAGATCGCGATGGACGCCGCGAAGACACCGCACACGGTGAACTCCTTCAAGGCGCTGGCCGACAAGGGCTACTTCGACAAGACGAAGTGCCACCGGCTGACCACCGAGGGCATCTTCGTGCTGCAGTGCGGTGACCCGAAGGGCGACGGGACCGGTGGGCCCGGCTACACGATCGAGGACGAGAATCTGACGGCGCTGGGCAAGGCGGGCGCCGACGGCGCCGTCACGTACCCGGCGGGCTCGGTGGCGATGGCCAATACGGGCCAGCCGCACACCGGCGGCAGCCAGTTCTTCCTGGTCTACAAGGACACCAAACTCCCGCCCAGCTACACCCCGTTCGGGACGCTGGACGACGCCGGGCTCAAGGCCGTGAAGGCCGTGGCGAAGGCCGGAGTGGACGGCGACGGCGCGGACGGAGCGCCCAAGAAGGCCGTCACCGTGGAGAAGGGCACGGTCGACAAGGCGTGACCCTGTGAATTTCGGCCGCGCTGAGTGCGGACAGCCGGGCGGCCGGTCGCCTAGATTGGCGTTGTGCGGGGCGGGCGCGGCCCGCCCCGGGAAACTGTGGACGATGTCCGGGGCCATACCCCTCGTGGGCATCAGGTGGAGGAGGCGCTGTGAGCAGCGAGCCGTGGGGCCGTGTCGATGAGACGGGCACCGTGTACGTGCGGACGGCCGAGGGCGAGCAGGTCGTCGGATCGTGGCAGGCGGGCTCTCCGGAGGAGGCTCTGGCCTATTTCGAGCGCAAGTACGAGGGCCTGGTCGTCGAGATCGGCCTCCTGGAGCGGCGGGTGAAGACCACCGACCTGTCCGCGAAGGACGCGACGGCGGCCATCGACCATCTGCGCGGCCAGGTCGACGAGCATCACGCCGTGGGCGATCTGGCGGCGCTGCGGGTGCGGCTGGACGGGCTGGTCGCGACCGTCGACTCGCGCCGTGAGGAGCGCAAGGCGCAGCGGGCCAAGCAGACCGACGAGGCGCGTGTCGCCAAGGAGGCGCTGGTCGTCGAGGCCGAGGAGCTGGCGGCGAGCGACCAGTGGCGGTCGGCGGGCGAGCGGCTGCGGGCGCTGGTGGACATCTGGAAGGGCCTGCCGAGGCTGGACCGGAAGTCCGACGACGAGCTGTGGCACCGCTTCTCGCACGCGCGCTCGGCGTTCTCCAAGCGCCGCAAGGCCCACTTCGCCGCACTCGACGCGCAGCGCGAGGAGGCACGTAAGGCCAAGGAGAAGCTGGTCGCGGAGGCCGAGTCGCTGTCGGGCTCGACCGACTGGGGCGGTACGGCCGCCCGCTACCGGGAGCTGATGACGGACTGGAAGGCGGCGGGACGCGCCCAGCGCGAGGCCGAGGACGAGCTGTGGAACCGCTTCCGCGGTGCCCAGGACGTCTTCTTCGCGGCACGTGGCGAGGTCTTCGCGGAGCGTGACGCCGAGCAGTCGGAGAATCTGAAGCTCAAGGAGGAGCTGGCGGTCGAGGCCGAGCGGCTGGTGCCGGTCACGGACCTCAAGACGGCCAGGGCGGCCTTCCGGGCCCTCAACGAGCGCTGGGAGGCCATCGGCCATGTGCCGCGGGACGCCCGGCCGAAGATCGAGGGCCGGATGCACGCGGTCGAGCGGGCTCTGCAGGAGTCCGAGGAGACCGAGTGGCGGCGTACCAATCCCGAGGCGCGGGCGCGGGCGGCCGGTCTCACCGGTCAGCTCCAGGCGGCCGTCGACAAGCTGCGCACCCAGATCGACGCGGCGCGCGCGGCGGGCAACAACGCCAGGGCCGACAAGCTGGGCCGTGAGCTGGAAGGCCGTCAGGCGCTGCTGGACCAGGCGCTGAAGGGCCTGCAGGAGTTCGGCGGCTGAGAGCCGGGCGAGCGCTGCGAAGAGGGGCTCCCCGTACCTTCGGGTACGGGGAGCCCCTTTCGCGTGTGGCGCGCGACCCGGCCCTACGGTCGGCTTTCGCGTGTGGCGCGCGACCCGGCCCTACGGTCGGCGTGCCGAGGTGACCCGGTAGACGTCGTACACGCCCTCCACGCCCCGGACCGCCTTCAGGACGTGCCCGAGGTGTTTCGGGTCTCCCATCTCGAAGGTGAAGCGCGAGGTGGCGACCCGGTCGCGGGAGGTCTGGACGGCTGCCGACAGGATGTTGACGTGCTGGTCGGACAGGACGCGGGTGACGTCCGAGAGCAGCCGGGAGCGGTCGAGCGCCTCGACCTGGATGGCGACCAGGAAGACCGAGGACTGGGTCGGCGCCCACTCGACTTCCTTGATCCGCTCGGGCTGCTGGGAGAGCGAGTCGACGTTGACGCAGTCGGCGCGGTGCACCGAGATGCCGCTGCCCCGGGTGACGAAGCCGATGATCGGGTCGCCCGGTACCGGCGTACAGCAGCGGGCGAGCTTCACCCAGACGTCGTCGACACCCTTGACGACCACCCCCGGGTCGGCGCTGGAGCGGCGCTTGGAACGGCCGTGCGAGGGCGGGGAGTTCTCCGCGATGTCCTCGTTGGCGGCGTCCTCGCCGCCGAGCGCCTGGACCAGTTTCTGCACGACGCCCTGGGCGGCGACATGGCCCTCGCCGATGGCCGCGTACAGCGACGAGATGTCGGGGTAGCGCATCTCGTGGGCGAGGGTGACCAGCGAGTCCCCGGTGAGGATGCGCTGGATCGGCAGGTTCTGCTTGCGCATGGCCCGCGCGATGGCGTCCTTGCCCTGCTCGATCGCCTCGTCGCGGCGCTCCTTGGAGAACCAGGCCCGGATCTTGTTCCTGGCCCGGGGCGACTTGACGAAGCCCAGCCAGTCACGGGAGGGTCCGGCGCCGGACGCCTTGGAGGTGAAGACCTCCACCAGGTCGCCGTTGTCGAGTGTCGATTCGAGCGGTACGAGCCGCCCGTTGACCCGGGCTCCTATGGTGCGGTGGCCGACCTCCGTGTGTACGGCGTACGCGAAGTCGACGGGGGTGGCGCCGGCGGGCAGCGCTATGACGTCGCCCTTGGGCGTGAAGACGAAGACCTCGTTGCGCGAGAGGTCGAAGCGCAGCGACTCCAGGAACTCGCTGGGGTCCTCGGTCTCCTTCTGCCAGTCCAGCAGCTGGCGCAGCCACGCCATGTCGTTGACGGTGTCCTGGCCCGCGCCCCGCCCTGCGCTCCTGGGCACGTCGGTGCGGACCTTGGAGGCACCGGCGACGGCCTCCTGCTTGTACTTCCAGTGCGCGGCGATGCCGTACTCGGCGCGGCGGTGCATGTCGAACGTGCGGATCTGGAGTTCGACCGGCTTGCCGTTGGGCCCGATGACCGTCGTGTGCAGCGACTGGTACATGTTGAACTTGGGCATGGCGATGTAGTCCTTGAACCGTCCGGGCACCGGATTCCACCGGGCGTGGACGGTGCCGAGCGCCGCGTAGCAGTCGCGGACGGTGTCGACGAGGACCCGGATGCCCACCAGGTCGTAGATCTCCGCGAAGTCACGGCCACGGACGATCATCTTCTGGTAGACGCTGTAGTAGTGCTTCGGGCGACCGGTGACGGTGGCCTTGATCCGGGCCGCGCGCAGGTCCGACTGCACCTCGTCGGTCACTATGGCCAGGTACTCGTCGCGCTTGGGGGCCCGCTCGGCGACCAGCCGGACGATCTCGTCGTACATCTTGGGGTAGAGGATCGCGAAGGCGAGGTCCTCCAGCTCCCACTTGATGGTGTTCATGCCCAGCCGGTGGGCCAGGGGCGCGTAGATCTCCAGCGTCTCGCGGGCCTTCTTCTCCTGCTTCTCCCGCTTGAGATAGCGCATGGTGCGCATGTTGTGCAGCCGGTCGGCGAGCTTGATGACCAGGACGCGCGGGTCCTTGGCCATGGCGACGACCATCTTGCGGA
>NZ_QQNA01000475.1 GCF_003346515.1 Streptomyces corynorhini | reverse complement strand
ACGGCATCTGCCCCGTCCGCTCCTCAGACCGGCAGCCGCCGGAAGAGCGGACGCGGCAGATGCCGTACCCCCGCCATCACGACCCGCAGCGTCCCCGGCACCCACACCGTCTCCGAGCGCCGCCGCAGCCCCAGCTCGATCGCCGTCGCCACCGCCTCGGGCGTGGTGACCGGCGGCGTCTCCGGGCGTCCCGCGGTCCGGCGTGTCCGCACGAACCCGGGCCGCACCACCATGACGTGCACCCCCGTGGAGTGCATCGCGTCGCCCAGCCCCTGGGCGAACGCGTCGAGGCCCGCCTTGCTCGACCCGTAGATGAAGTCGGCGCGGCGGGCCCGTTCGCCGGCCGCCGCCGTCAGCACCACCAGCGAGCCGTGCCCCTGCGTCTGCATCGCGCCCGCGCACACCAGCCCGGCCGAGACCGCCCCGGTGTAGTTGGTCTGCGCGACCCGCACCGCCGCCAGCGGGTCCGCCTCGTCGTGCGCCTGGTCGCCGAGGACCCCGAAGGCGAGCAGCACCATGTCGATGTCGTCCTCCGCGAAGACCTTGCCGAGGGCCTCCTCGTGCCCGCCGGGGTCCAGCGCGTCGAAGGCGACGGTGCGGACCTCCGCGCCCAGCCTGCGCAGCCGGCCCGCCGCGGTCTCCAGGGCGGGGGAGGGGCGGCCCGCCAGCCAGACCGTACGGGTACGGCGGGCGATCAGCCGGCGCGCGGTGGCGAGCCCGATCTCCGACGTGCCGCCGAGGACGAGCAGGGACTGCGGGGTGCCGAAGGCGTCCTTCATCGTTCAGTGCTCCTTGGGGGTTGGGCGTGATCGGGCGGGGCCGGCCTCGTGCGCCGGGACGTCACTCGTGCGCCGGACGTCACTCGTGCGCCGCGCGCTCAGAGGGAGAGCCGCCGGGACAGGTCCGAGGTGAACACCGCCCGCGGATCCAGCTCGGCCCGCAGCGCCCGGAACTCCGCCAGCCGCGGATACATCGCGGCCAGCGCCTCCGGCCGCAGCCGGGCGTCGTGCGCCAGACAGACCCGGCCGCCCGCCGCCGCGACCTCGCCGTCCAGCTCGTCGAGGAACGGGGCGAGCCCGGCCCGGTCCGCGACCGGCAGCTCCATGGCGAGCGTCCAGCCGGGCGTGGGGAACGACAGCCAGCCGGGGCCGCCGGTGCCGAAGCGGGTGAGTTCGGCGGGGAAGACCGGGCAGCCCCGGTGCGCGACGCGCTCCACGATCCGGCGCAGCGTCGCCTCCTGTCCGTACCCGACGGCGAACTGGTAGCGGACGAAGCCGTCGCGCCCGTGGATCCCGGGCCGCCGCACGGCGGCGCCCGGCGGTCGGCCGAACGCCGGGAGGTGGCGCAGCTCGCCGGTACGCGCCTGGGGGGCGGTGCGGTACCAGACCTCGTTGAAGAGGGCCGCCGCCGCCCGTCCCACCGGCCCGGTCGGCGGTACGGGGGCGGGCGCCCCGGCCGGGG
>NZ_QQNA01000474.1 GCF_003346515.1 Streptomyces corynorhini | reverse complement strand
GGGCAGGGTGAGCCCGGCGACCTCGATGCGGTCGCCGGCCGCGCGGCGGCCGGGCAGCCGGTTCATCGTGCCGACGAACTCGGCGACGAAGGCGGTGGCGGGCCGCTCGTACAACTCGGCGGGCGGCGCGCACTGTTCGAGTCGGCCCGCGTTGAGGACGGCCACCCGGTCGGCCATGGAGAGCGCCTCCTCCTGGTCGTGGGTGACGAAGATGGTGGTGATCCCTAGCGAGAGCTGGAGCCGCCGGATCTCCTCGCGCAGCGTGAGGCGGACCTTGGCATCGAGTGCCGACAGCGGCTCGTCGAGCAGCAGGACCCGGGGGCGCAGCGCCAGCGCGCGGGCGAGCGCGACGCGCTGTTGCTGGCCGCCGGACATCTGGTGCGGGAAGCGGTCGCCGTGCTCGGGCAGCCCGACCAGTTCGAGGAGTTCGGCGGCGCGCGTGTGCCGTTCGGTGGCCGCCACCTTGCGGACCCGCAGCCCGAAGGCGACGTTGTCGCGGGCGTTGAGGTGCGGGAAGAGGCTGTACGACTGGAAGACCATGCCCGCGTCGCGCCGGTTGGCCGGGACGCGGGTGATGTCCTCGCCGTCCACCAGCACCTCGCCCGAGTCCGGCTCCTCGAAGCCCGCGAGAACCCGCAGCGCGGTGGTCTTGCCGCAGCCGGAGGGGCCGAGCAGGGCGAGCAGTTCGCCGGGCCTGGCGGTCAGGTCCAGGCCGTCGAGGGCGACGGTGGGTCCGAACGCCCGGCGCCCTCGTGGAATTCAGGTCCCTGCGC
>NZ_QQNA01000473.1 GCF_003346515.1 Streptomyces corynorhini | reverse complement strand
AACGGCACGAAAGTGCTGACCGACGTCGACAGCAGGGGCACCCTGATCGACGAGGGAGCCGACGGCGCAGCCGCCTTCGGCCTGGAGAAGGACTTCCAGGTCACCGTCCCGGCCGACGGAACGGTCACCCTCGACTTCATCAGGCGCGCCGCGAACCAGCCGCAGATCAACGCCATCGCGATCGTCCCGGCCACCGAGTAACCGCCCCGGACACGGGCCCCACCGGTGGGGCCCGTGTCCGGGGCGGTTACTCGGTGGCCGGGACGATCGCGATGGCGTTGATCTGCGGCTGGTTCGCGGCGCCCCTGATGAAGTCGAGGGTGACCGTTCCGTCGGCCGGGACGGTGACCTGGAAGTCCTTCTCCAGGCCGAAGGCGGCTGCGCCGTCGGCTCCCTCGTCGATCAGGGTGCCCCTGATGTCGAAGTCGGTCAGCACTTTCGTGCCGTTGATGGCGACGTCGAAGATCCGCTGCTTGGGGGCTCGGGTGAAGTACCAGTCCATGAAGTAGAGCCGGACTTCATAGGTCGCGCCCGGGGTGAGGTCGGGCACGGAGTAGCTGGACTCGGTGTGCCGCGCGGTGTGCCAGATCTCCGCAGGTATGGGGTGGCTGACGGTACGGCTCCAGTTGGGCAGGCTGGCGACGTTGTCGGGCTTGGAGTCCGTGATGCCGCCGGTGCCGTAGGTGTCGGCGATGAAGGTGGCGTCCCCGCTGCCGCCGACATCGATCGACACGCCGTCGGCATGGGCAGCGGCGCGAGAGTCGGCATGGGTGGCGGCTTGGGCCGGGGCGGCGCCGGTTGCGAACAGGCTGAGCATGGTGAGCGCCGCGACCATGGCCGCCACGATCAGAGTGCGTGAACTTCCCTTGATTACCGGGCGGTTGTCCATGTCGTGCCTTCCTTGATGGATGGTCAGGACAGGCCCTCCGCAGTGGAAGGCCACGCGCGTGCGGACCATAGCATCGGTGGTTCCGCTACACCCACCTCCAGTGCGGCTCCCTCCAGTTGCGGCTGGGGGACCGGGTAGGGGAGGGGCAGGTTCTGGCCCGCTGCGGGAACTTGGGCAACTTCTCCGAGCCCCATCTCCACTTCCAGCTGATGGACCACCCCGCCCCGGACGCGACGCGCGGAATCCACCTCCCCGCTGGCGCGACATCGGTGTCCCGGCGAACCGCGAGATCTTCCGGACCGGTGAGCCCCGTACCCGGTGAGCCCCGTACCCGGTGAGCCCGGTACCCGGTGAGCCCCGTACCCGGAGCGGAGCTGACCTCGGGCCGTTCCCGTGCCCTTCAGCCCACCTGGAGCTGGGTGAGCAGGTCCAGCATGTCGCTGTTGAGCCAGTACTCCACGAACTTGCCGTCCTTCATCCGCAGGGTGTCGGTGCCGGTAAAGGTCACCACGGTCCCGGGCTCGGCCTTGGCGCCCGGGAAGCCACCCGCGTAGGTGCCGGTGACCGTCCACCGCACGGACGCGTACGTGCCGTCCACCAGCGGGCGGACCTCCTCGCTGAAGCGCATGTCGGGGAAGGCCGCGCGGGTCTGGCTGATCCAGGCCACCATGCCTTCGGCGCCCCGGATCGAGCTGCTGTCGCTGCCGTCCATCATGGCGGCGTGGACCCGGATGTCGGGCGAGACGATGCTCTGCGCCTTGTCGTAGTCGCCGTTCCAGAGCCGGAGCCACGCGTCGAGCATCGCCTTCGGCTTCTTCGCGTTCTTCGCGTTCGTCGCGTTTCCCTGGTGCTGCTGCGCGTTGGCCGTGTGCTGGATCGTGGTCTGCTGCTGGGCCGTCGGTGAGTTGTTCGCGGCGGCGACAGCGGTGACGGAGGCTGTGGCGGTCAGGGCCAGCACCGCGAACGCGGCGGGGATCAGCAGCCGGGCCCGGCGACGCCCGGCGGTGCTGCGCGGCGCGGCGGTCACGGCGGTCTTCGCGGCGTTGGTGTTCGTGTGGTCGGACATGGTGGTCCTCGCGTTTCAGGGTGTCGGGCGTCGGGTGTCGGGTGAGGGGTGCTGCGTGCGTGATGAGTCGAAGAAGGAAGAGGGAGGGGCAGAGGGAGGGGCCGGGGGAGAGAGCAGGGGG
>NZ_QQNA01000472.1 GCF_003346515.1 Streptomyces corynorhini | reverse complement strand
CACCGGGGCGGGCTGCCGTTCGCTGCGGTTTCGGGGCCTCTGTTGCTGCGCAGCGAGTCCACCGGTCCACGGGCTACCAGGGTATCAGCGCCGGGGAGAGGGTCGTTCCGGCCACGCTTCGGCAACCGCTTTCCCCCGGAGTCACGTTTTTTCCCCCCAGCCGCCCCGCCCCCCACTCGTTCGGCGGACGGATGTTGCCGAGAGCGTGACGCGGAAGCCCTGCGTGCGTCGTATCCTGCTCAAACATTCGCTGCCGAGTCCGGCCGGCAAACGGCACCACCCCCGCCCGATTTCCCGGAAACCCAGCTCGTCAACGACCCTTGACCGAAGTACGCGCCCCACGGGGCGGACATGGCCGTTCGACTGGAGATGCACGTGGCCGGGCGCATCGAGGATTACGCACTTATCGGAGACATGCAGACCGCTGCCCTGGTCTGCCGGGACGGCACAGTCGACTGGCTGTGTCTTCCCCGCTTCGACTCGCACGCCGTGTTCGCGGCTCTGCTCGGTACAGAGGAGCACGGCTTCTGGCGACTGGGGCCCGCGCATCCCGCGGGCTCCGAGGCCCCACGCGCCACCAGGCGCCGCT
>NZ_QQNA01000471.1 GCF_003346515.1 Streptomyces corynorhini | reverse complement strand
CTCCTCGTCGGCACCCACCGCCCCGTCCACCACCCCGCCGCCGGTTCCGGTCGTGGACATCTCCGACAGCGACCCGCGGATCCCGCCCGTCCTGCACCACATGGAGCTGCTGCGCAGCCACGGCTCGCCCCTTGTGGTGCGTCGGCACGACCGGGAACTCCTGCTGGTCAGCGATCTCGCCCTGGTCACCGAGCTGGCCGACGAGCAGCGGTTCAGCAAGTTCGTGGGACCGGCGCTGGAGAACGTACGAGAGTTCGTCGCCGACGGCCTGTTCACCGCCTACAACGACGAGCCCAACTGGGCCAAGGCGCACGACATCCTGATGCCCGCCTTCTCGCTCGGCTCCATGCGCACCTACCACCCGGTCATGCGGGACGTCGCCCACCGGCTGATCGGATCCTGGGACCGCGCCGCCGTCTCGGCCACCCCGGTGGACGTCGCCGACGACATGACGCGGATGACCCTGGACACCATCGGGCTGACCGGTTTCGGCTTCGACTTCGGATCGTTCGAACGGGACGGTACGC
>NZ_QQNA01000470.1 GCF_003346515.1 Streptomyces corynorhini | reverse complement strand
GTCGCCTTCAGCGGCGGGCGGCGTCGCGCCGGGGGCGGGGGCGGGCGTCTCCGTCAGCCGGATCGTGAGCGTCAGCTTGGCGGAGCCCGTACCGCGGATCTCCGCGCCCTCGCCCTCCGCCGAGAAGGCGCCGTCCCGCTCGGCGAGCGTCAGCGCGCCGCGGTAGGTGATCGTGTGGCCGCCGACCCGTACCTTCACCCGCCCGGAGAGCGGTCCCGCCGTCTCCTCCGCGTCCTGTTGGAGCCCCGGCACACAGCGGGCGACCCGGGCGGGGTCCCGCAACGTCTGCCGTAGGGCCTCTGCCGAAACCGGAACGAACACCTCATGCTCCATGGAACCCGAGCGTAGTGCCGTCGGGCGGGAGCGGGGGGCTTCTTGCACGCTCCCTCTGCCTCAATCCACGTATCGCGGATGCAGCAGCGTCGACGGCGACAGCCCGGCCAGCCGGGTCTCCTCCGTGTCGCGGGCGCCCGCCGTCAGTACCGGCTCCGCCAGCGACCGCAGCGGCGGCGCGTCCGCCGGGAGCGCGAGCGGCGGCCGGGCGCCCGTCCCGGCCAGCTCGAAGCCCCAGTCGCTCGCGGCCGGGCCGCCGCTCTTCGCCCGGTCCGGTCCCGCCGCGAAGCCCGACGGATGGCCCACCGCCCGGTACGGGCTGGTGGAGAAGCCCGCGGCACGCAGCGTCGCGTCGACCGTCCAGTACGTACGCGGCTGGGCCGTGGGCGATCCCGCGTGCACGGCGAGCCGGCCGCCGGGCGCGAGCACGCGCGCGGTCAGTCCGTAGAACTCCTCGGAGTACAGCTTCGTACTGGGGGTGATCCCGGGGTTGGGCAGATCGGAGATCACCACGTCGTAGAGCCCGCCCCCGGCCCCGCCCC
>NZ_QQNA01000469.1 GCF_003346515.1 Streptomyces corynorhini | reverse complement strand
AAGGACCGGTGAGGCGCGGCCGTACGCGAATGTGCTGCTGCGGTGCGGCGTGTTCTTCTGACGCTCCGGCGGCGGAGGAAGGCGGAGGGGGCGGTCGCCCGGGTGCTCACCCGGGCGACCGCCCCCTCCGTTCGTTCAGCCCTTCAGTGGGGGCCGCGCGTCCTTGCGACCGGTCAGCCGAGGATCGCGAGCGCCTGCGTGAAGGTGGCCGAGGGACGCATGACGGTCGCGGCCTTGGCCGGGTCGGGCTGGTAGTAGCCGCCGATCTCGGCGGGCGAGCCCTGCACGGCGGCCAGCTCGCCGATGATGGTCGCCTCCTGCTCGGCCAGCGTCTTGGCGAGGGCGCCGAACGCCTCGGCGAGCCGTACGTCGTCCGTCTGCTCGGCCAGCTCCTGGGCCCAGTAGAGCGCCAGGTAGAAGTGGCTGCCGCGGTTGTCGATGCCACCGATCTTGCGGCTCGGCGACTTGTCCTCGTTGAGGAAGGTGCCGGTCGCGCGGTCGAGGGTGTCGGCGAGGACCTGGGCGCGCGGGTTGTCGGTGGTCTGCGCGAGGTGCTCGAAGCTGACCGCCAGCGCGAGGAACTCGCCCAGGCTGTCCCAGCGCAGGTAGTTCTCCTTGACGAGCTGCTGGACGTGCTTGGGCGCGGAGCCCCCGGCGCCGGTCTCGAAGAGGCCGCCGCCGTTCATCAGCGGGACGACCGAGAGCATCTTGGCGCTGGTGCCCAGCTCCAGGATCGGGAAGAGGTCGGTCAGGTAGTCGCGCAGCACGTTGCCGGTGACCGAGATGGTGTCCTCGCCCCGGCGGATGCGCTCCAGGGAGAACTCCGTCGCCTCGACCGGCGTCATGATCTCGATCCGCAGCCCGTCGGTGTCGTGCTCCGGCAGGTACGCCTTGACCTTCTCGATCAGGTGGGCGTCGTGCGCGCGGCCCGCGTCCAGCCAGAACACGGCCGGGTCGCCGGTCGCGCGGGCGCGGGTGACGGCGAGCTTGACCCAGTCCTGGATCGGGAGGTCCTTGGTCTGGCACATGCGGAAGATGTCACCGGCGCTGACCGGCTGCTCCAGCACGGCCTCGCCCGCCTCGTTCACGACGCGGACGGTGCCCGGTGCCGCGATCTCGAAGGTCTTGTCGTGGCTGCCGTACTCCTCGGCCTTCTGCGCCATCAGGCCGACGTTGGGCACGGAGCCCATCGTGGCCGGGTCGAAGGCGCCGTGGGCGCGGCAGTCGTCGATGACGACCTGGTAGACGCCGGCGTAGCTGCTGTCGGGGAGGACGGCGATGGTGTCGGCCTCGGCGCCGTCCGGGCCCCACATGTGGCCGGAGGTGCGGATCATGGCCGGCATGGAGGCGTCGACGATGACATCGCTCGGTACGTGCAGGTTGGTGATGCCGCGGTCGGAGTCGACCATCGCCAGCGCGGGGCCCTCGGCCAGCTCGGCGGTGAAGGACTCGGCGATCTTCGCGCCCTCGGGCAGCGACTCCAGGCCCTTGAGGATGCCGCCCAGACCGTCGTTCGGGGTCAGGCCGGCGGCGGCGAGGGTCGCGCCGTGCGCGGCGAACGTCTTCGGGAAGAACGCCCGTACCACATGGCCGAAGATGATCGGGTCGGAGACCTTCATCATCGTGGCCTTGAGGTGGACGGAGAACAGCACGCCCTCGGCCTTGGCGCGGGCGATCTGGGCCGTGACGAACTCGCGCAGCGCCGCGACGCGCAGCACGGACGCGTCCACGACCTCACCCGCCAGCACCGGCACGGACTCGCGCAGGACGGTGGTGGTGCCGTCGTCGCCCGCCAGCTCGATACGGAGCGAACCGGCCTCGGCGACGACCGCGGACTTCTCGGTGGAGCGGAAGTCGTCGACGCCCATGGTCGCCACGTTCGTCTTCGAGTCGGCCGTCCAGGCGCCCATGCGGTGCGGGTGCGCCTTGGCGTAGTTCTTCACCGAGGCGGGGGCGCGGCGGTCGGAGTTGCCCTCGCGCAGCACCGGGTTGACGGCGCTGCCCTTGACCTTGTCGTACCGCGCGCGGACGTCGCGGTCCTGGTCGGACTTGGGGTCGTCCGGGTAGTCGGGGAGCGCGTATCCCTGCTTCTGCAGCTCGGCGACAGCCGCCTTCAGCTGCGGGATGGACGCCGAGATGTTCGGCAGCTTGATGATGTTGGCACCGGGGGTCCTGGCCAGCTCGCCCAGCTCGGCGAGCGCGTCGTCGATGCGCTGGCCCTCTTCCAGGTACTCGGGGAAGGAGGAGATGATCCGTCCCGCCAGGGAGATGTCCCGGCTCTCCACGGCGACCCCGGCCGTCGAGGCGTATGCCTCGACCACCGGCAGGAACGAATACGTCGCCAGGGCCGGGGCCTCGTCGGTGTGCGTATAGATGATGGTCGAGTCAGTCACCGGGTGCTCCGCTCCACGTCTGCAACAATTCTCGACATCAAGATATCTCGTGACCGCGCTCCGGCGCACAGTGCCCTCCCACCCGAGGACCGGCCGGGGCGGCCCGGCCTCCCGCCCGGGGCGGGAGGCCGGGCGGGAGGCCGGGCGGGCCGGGTCAGGAGGGCAGCCCCGCGGCGGCCCTGAGCGCGGCGATGTCGATCTTCTTCATGCCCATCATGGCCTTCATGGCCCGCTGGGAACCATCCTGGTTCGCCTGGTCCCGGCTGCTCACCAGCTCGTCGATCCCCTCGGGGACCACCTGCCACGACAGGCCGTACCGGTCCTTGAGCCAGCCGCAGGGGCCCTCCTCGCCGCCGTCGGAGAGGGTGTCCCAGTAGTAGTCGATCTCCGCCTGGTCCGCGCAGACGACCACGAACGAGACCGCCTCGTCGAAGGTGAACTGCGGCCCCCCGTTGATCGCGGTGAAGTCCGCGCCGTCGAGGACGAAGTCGACGGTGAGGACGGTGCCGGCGGCCCGGGGGCCCGCTTCGCCGTAGTACGTGATGTTCCGGATGCGCGAGTTCGGAAAGACCGAGACGTAGAACTCGGCGGCCTGCTCGCCCTGCGTGTCGAACCAGAGACTGGACGCGATCTTCGGCATCGTCCTCTCCTGCCTTCCTGGGTACGCGGCGGCCCGGCCGGCCGCCGCCGTCCCTGTACTGACCGTCGCACCCGCGCGAACTCATCGCACCCGGGCAGGCCGGTCCCGGCCCGGGTGCGATGAGTTCGCG
>NZ_QQNA01000047.1 GCF_003346515.1 Streptomyces corynorhini | reverse complement strand
CCGACTCCGGCTCCGGCTCCGGCTCTTTGACGGCGGCGCAGGCGAAAAGAGCCTCCGCCCGCCGCCGCGCCTCCGCCGGAGACGGAGGAGGCAGCGCGGGCACGGCAGCCGCAACCGGCGCCGGAGCCGCAGCGCGCGCCGGAGACGGGCCCGCGGCCGGAGTCGCCGCGGGAGCCGGACCGTCCGGCCCGCCCGCGTGGGACGGAGCCGCCCGCCGCCGGGTGCCTGTCCGGCCGAGAAGGGCGCGGTCGCGGCGGGCTCGGCCATGACGGGCACGGCCGTCGGAGCCCGGCGCCCGACCGGGACCACTGGTTACGGAGCGTGTTCGAAGTGCCATGCCACAAGACGGTAGACACATCCGCTCATCTCTGCCGAGCAGCCTCAAATTCCGTGGAAAACACGTCGGTTGTGGATAACTCGACCACCCGATCGTGTGATCCGACAGATCGACAGACCGACGGCCCGCCAGGTCAGCACCTCGACCGGTCGCCACCTCGACCGGTCGGCAGATCGGCAGATCGGCAGCTCGGCAGCTCGCGGAATGGAGCCGACGGCTCAGCGCGGCGAGACCACGGCCCCCAGGAGCCCCGGCCCCGTGTGAGCGCCGATCACCGCCCCCACCTCGCTCATATGCAGATCCACCAGGCCGGGCACGCGCTCACGCAACCGCTCGGCGAGCGCCGTGGCCCGGTCCTGCGCCGCCAGGTGGTGCACCGCGATGTCCACGGAGCTGGTACCGGCGCGCTCGGCGACGATCTCCTCCAGCCGCGCGAGGGCCTTCGAGGCCGTGCGCACCTTCTCCAGCAGCTCGATGCGCCCGCCGTCCAGTTGCAGCAGCGGCTTCACCGCCAGCGCCGATCCCAACAGCGCCTGGGCGGTACCGATACGGCCGCCCCTGCGCAGATAGTCCAGGGTGTCGACATAGAAATACGCCGATGTCCCGGCGGCCCGCTTCTCGGCGGCGGCCACCGCGTCGTCCGGCGTACCGTTCGCCTCCACGGCTTCCGCGGCGGCCAGCGCGCAGAACCCCAGCGCCATCGCCACCATCCCGGTGTCCACCACCCGTACGGGCACGGAAGCGTCCTTCGCGGCCAGTACGGCGGCGTCGTACGTCCCGGAGAACTCCGCCGACAGATGCAGTGAGACGATCGCGCTCGCACCGGCATCGGCGGCCCTGCGGTACGCGGCGGCGAAGACCTCGGGGCTGGGCCGGGAGGTGGTCACAGAACGTCGTTTCTGAAGCGCGAGGGCCAGCGAGCGGGCCGAGATCTCGGTGCCCTCTTCGAACGCCCGGTCGCCGAGCACCACTGTCAGCGGAACCGCTGTGATGCCGTGCCGTTCCATCGCCTGGGGTGGCAGGTAGGCCGTGGAATCGGTGACGATGGCGACATGGCGGGACATGAGCCGGAGGTTACCCGTCGGCGTCTCCACCCGGCAGCCCGCCCCCGTCCCAAAGATCGATTCCCGGCGGCAGCTCCGCCCCCGAGGCGGTGCACACCCGGGACACTTCCCACCCGAGGACGGCCCACTCCCGGGGCCTGCTCACACCCCGGCCTGCCCACACACCGGCCCGCTCACACACCGGCCTGCTCACTCCGGGCAAGCCCACACCCTGAGTCGCTCCTCGGTCATCCCCGGGTCGGTTCGCCGTCTCGGCCTGGGCGGTTCGTCGTCTCCGGCCTGGGCACTGTCTCCGGCCCGGTCAGTTCGTCGTCTCCGGCCTGGCCTGCCGCGTGTTCGGCTTCTGCCACGGGTACGTGGTCCACCGCCGGGCTGCCGGCGGGTCCAGGGCCCGGTCACCCGCCTCGGCGGTGGGAGGCACACCCCGCCCCGGTCCTGATGTACGCCGTGACTCCGGCCCGTCCGACCAGTCGGACCGGTCCGGCTCCGCCGACTGCCCCTGCGGAGGCTCCTTCGACCAGTGACGCAGCGCGCCCGACTCCAGGTCGATCTCCGTGCTCAGAGCAGACAGGTCGTCCTCCGCGAACTTCCGTGCCCGGTCCCGCGCGGCCCAGCGCAGCGAGTCCGCCGAGCGCGTAATCCGCTCGGTGCGCTCGCGTAGTTCGGCCAGCCGCTGGGAGACCATGGCCCGGTCCGGGTCCCGCTCCAGGTGCCGCAGCTCGTCGTCCAGCTCCCGGCCGTGCGCGCTCAGTCGCCGGAACAGAGCTATCGACTCCGACAGCGAGGCGTCCTCGCCGACCGCCGCCTGCAGCTCGTCCTGCGTGGCCCGCATCGAGGTGCGCAGCCTCAGCCGGAGCTGGGCCAGCTCGGCGCCCATCCCCAGCTGTCCGAAGCTCTTGGCCCGCAGCGTGGTGTCCTCCACCGTGCGGCGCGCCTGGTCGATCGTGCGGTCCACACCGCGCTTGGCGGCGCCGATCGCCTTGACGCCCACGTACACCCCGAGCGCCATGAACACGACGAAGAGAAGCGAAATGATCGTGATCGCGGCTTGCATGGACGCCCCTTCTCCGTCGGTCAGGTCCCACGGCGGCCGTGGCCGGGCCGCCGCCGCTCCCCTCCACCGTAAACCGAACGGGCAGGCCGTGGGTCCCGTCGGAACCCCCAACCTGCCCGTAGGGGAAAGCCCTGTGTCGGAGAACCCGCGCCCCCGAGAACCCCGGAGCAGGACCGAAGCCACGCCAGATCCACCCCGGAGCTAGCCCGGAGCCACGCCAGAGCCAGCCCGAAGCCACCCCGGAGCTAGGCCAGAGCTACGCCACAGCCACCCCGAAGCCACGCCAGAGCTTCGCCACAGCCACCCCGGAGCTACGCCGGAACGATGTTCACCAGCTTCGGCGCCCGCACGATCACCTTCCGGATCCCCGCCCCGCCCAGCGCCGCGACCACCCCCGCGTCCCCCAGCGCCAGCGCCTCCAACTCACCGTCCGTGATCGAGGGCGAGACCTCAAGCCGCGCCTTGACCTTGCCCTTGACCTGCACCACACAGGTCACGGTCTCGTCCACGACGTACGCCGGGTCCGCCACGGGGAAGTCCTGGTGCACGACCGATTCGGGGTGGCCCAGCCTGCGCCACAGCTCCTCGGCGATGTGCGGGGCCAGCGGCGCGATCAGCAGCACCAGCGGCTCCGCGACCGACCGTGCGAGCGGGCCGCCCGTCTTGGTCAGATGGTTGTTCAACTCGGTGACCTTGGCGATGGCCGTGTTGAAGCGCAGCGCCGCCATGTCCTGGCCGACCCCGTCGATCGCCTTGTGCAGCGCGCGCAGCGTCTCCTCGTCCGGCTCCGCGTCCACGACGGTGACCTCGCCGGTCGCCTCGTCGACCACGTTGCGCCACAGCCGCTGGAGCAGCCGGTACTGGCCGACCACGGCGCGCGTGTCCCACGGCCGCGAGACGTCGAGCGGGCCCATGGCCATCTCGTACAGGCGCAGTGTGTCCGCGCCGTACTCGGCGAAGATCTCGTCCGGCGTGACGGCGTTCTTCAGGGACTTGCCCATCTTGCCGAGGACGCGGCTGACCTTCTCGCCCTCGTACCAGTAGCCGCCGTCGCGCTCCTCGACCTCGGCAGCGGGCACCGCGATGCCGCGGCTGTCGCGGTAGACGAACGCCTGGATCATGCCCTGGTTGTAGAGCTTGTGGAACGGTTCGGCCGACGAGATGTGGCCCAGGTCGAAGAGGACCTTGGACCAGAAGCGGGCGTACAGCAGGTGCAGTACGGCGTGCTCCGCACCGCCCACGTAGAGGTCGACGCCGCCGTGCGGCTGACCCTCGCGCGGGCCCATCCAGTACTGCTCGACGGCCGGGTCGACCAGCTTCTGGTCGTTGTGCGGGTCCAGGTAGCGCAGCTCGTACCAGCAGGAACCGGCCCAGTTCGGCATGGTGTTGGTCTCGCGCCGGTAGCGCTTGACGCCCTCGCCCTGCCCGAGGTCCAGCTCGACGTCGACCCACTGCGCGTTGCGCGACAGCGGCGTCTCGGGCTGGGTGTCGGCGTCGTCCGGGTCGAAGGTGCGCGGCGAGTAGTCGTCGACCTCAGGCAGCTCCAGCGGCAGCATCGACTCGGGCAGCGCGTGCGCGGTGCCGTCCTCGTCGTAGACGATCGGGAAGGGCTCACCCCAGTAGCGCTGGCGGCTGAACAGCCAGTCACGCAGCCGGAAGTTGACGGTGCCCTCTCCGATGCCGCGGTCGGCCAGCCAGCCGGTGATCCGCTCCTTCGCCTCGGCCACGCCCAGGCCGTCCAGCGAGATGTCGGCGCCCGTCGAGTTGACGAGCTTCGCGTCGTACGAGGAGAACGCGTCGTCCCAGGCCGACGGGTCGGTGCCGCGGTCGTCCGAGGGCTCGACGACACAGCGCATCGGCAGCTCGAAGGCGCGCGCGAAGGCGAAGTCGCGGCTGTCGTGCGCCGGGACGGCCATGATGGCGCCCGTCCCGTACCCCATCAGCACGTAGTCGGCGATGAAGACCGGTACCGGCTCGCCGCTGACCGGGTTGGTCGCGAACGCGCCGGTGAAGACGCCGGTCTTGTCCTTGGCCTCGGCCTGCCGCTCGACGTCGGACTTCGACGCCGCCTGCTTGCGGTACGCGTCGACGGCCTGGGCGGGGGTCGCGTGGCCGCCCGTCCACACCTCGTGGGTGCCTTCCGGCCAGGCGTCCGGCACGATCGCACCGACCAGCTCGTGCTCCGGCGCCAGCACCATGTACGTGGCGCCGAACAGGGTGTCCTGACGGGTCGTGAAGACGGTGATGGTGCCCGCGTCACCGACCTCGAAGTCGACGCGCGCGCCCTCGCTGCGGCCGATCCAGTTGCGCTGCTGGAGCTTGATGGCCTCCGGCCAGTCCAGCGCCTCCAGGTCGTCGATCAGCCGGTCCGCGTAGGCGGTGATCCGCATGTTCCACTGGCGCAGCTTCGCCTTGAAGACGGGGAAGTTGCCGCGCTCGGAGCGGCCGTCGGCGGTGACCTCCTCGTTGGCCAGGACGGTGCCGAGGCCGGGGGCCCAGTTGACGGGCGCGTCGGAGGCGTACGCCAGCCGGTAGGTGCCCACCACATCGGCGCGCTCGGCGGCGCTCAGCTCACTCCAGGGGCGCCCGTCGGGCGTCGCGCGCTGCCCGCTCTCGAACTGCGCCACCAGTGTGTCGATGGGGCGCGCCCTGTCGGCGTCCTTGTCGTACCAGGAGTTGAAGATCTGGACGAAGATCCACTGGGTCCACTTGTAGTAGTCCGGGTCGATCGTCGCGAAGGACCGACGCTTGTCGTGGCCCAGGCCCAGCCGACGCAGCTGGACCTTCATGTTCTCCATGTTGGCCTCGGTGGAGGCCCGGGGGTGCGTGCCGGTCTGCACCGCGTACTGCTCGGCGGGCAGGCCGAAGGCGTCGAAGCCCAGTGTGTGCAGGACGTTGTGCCCGGTCATGCGCTGGTGGCGGGCGAAGACGTCGGTGGCGATGTAGCCCAGCGGGTGTCCCACGTGCAGCCCGGCGCCGGACGGGTAGGGGAACATGTCCATGATGAATTTCTTGGGCTTCGCGGCCAGCTCGGGGTCGCCGGACAGCTCACCCGTGGGGTTCGGCGCCTCGTACGTGCCGTCGGCGTCCCAGAAGCCCTGCCAGCGCGCCTCGATGTCGGCGGCCATGGCGGAGGTGTAGCGGTGCGGCGCCACCGGCTCGGCGGCAGCGGGGTTGGTCTCGCTCATGTTCTCTGAAGCTCCATCGATCGTCTCTGCCGGCGGACTCGACCGTGCCGTTCAGCGGATGAACCGTGCTCGTCGGTGAACCACGTTCGTCGGTGAACGAAAAAGGCCCCTCACACAGGAGGGGACCGCCGCGCCGATTCCGACCGGATCTCTCATCCGTCGTCGGGACTGATCAGCGCGGCCCGCTCAGCAGAAGGCGTACGGCACGCATGGCGTCAGGGTACCGCAGCCCCCGGACGGCGCGCACGGACGCGACGGGCGCGGACACGCCGCGGCGCGCTGCCGAATCCGAAGAACAGAAGAAGAACGGACAAGAAGCGAACAAGGAGCGGCTCGCGACCGTACAACCGGTCGCGGGAGCGAACAAGAGGGTGCAGGGGCAGGGAGAGGATGGGGAGAGAATGCGGAGAATCCGCGCCAGGAGGGGTCAAGAGGTTGACAGACGACGTTGAGAGAAATCGCCGGATGGTCCCGTCGGGCCTCGGACGGGGGGTCGGGGCAGCCGCCTTACTGCGCGTATCGCCCCGATCCGGGCAACTCAGGAGTCGGATAACTCACCTTCACTCGACTAAACCCGCAAACCGAGTGCTGCCTGGTATGGCTCCACTTAGCATGCCGCAACGGGACCGCTTTCCCGAGCCCTTCGGAGTTGCCCCCCTATGAACCCTCTTCGCACGCTTGGCCCGTCGCTCAGCTCGGACGTCGGCAAAAGCCGGCAGATCTCCGGCCTGGCGACGGTCGCCGCGCTGGTACTGGTACCCCTGCTCGCCGTCGTGGGAGGCGACGCCTTCCGCGCCTTCATCGACTTCGGCGCCGGTGTGCTGTCGCTGCTGTCGCTGTCAGGGGCCGTCGTCTGGGGGCTGATAGCCACCGACAGACTTCTGCTCTCACCGCGCCACCGCCTGGTCGCCCAGGGAGTCCACCGGGCCACCGCCGTCGCCTCACTCGGCTTCCTCCTGCTGCACGTGAGCATCAAGATCTCGCTCGGCAAAGTGGCCCTGATCGGGGCCCTGTTGCCGTTCGGCCTCGGCATCACCGGTACGAACGGACTCATCGGCTTCGGCTCGATGGCCGGGCTGCTCATGGTGGTCGCCGCCACCACCGGCGCCGCGCGCAGCGTCTTCTCGCTGCCCGGTAAGTTCGCCTACAAATGGCGGGCCATCCACATGGTGGCCTACCCCGCCTGGTGCTTCGCGATGGTGCACGGGCTGTTCACGGGCCGCCCCGCCGCCACCTATGTCACGGTCATGTACTCGACAGTCATGATCGGGGTGGCCGCGGTCGTCTCCCTGCGGCTGCTGCCCGAGGAGACGCAGCGCCGCTTCGCCGAGGGGGTCGTCTCGCTGACGGGCGCCGGTACCGAGCCGGGGGAGTCCAAGACGTCGCGCCGCGACATGATGGCCGACCCGCTGCCCGGCGCCACGGGCATCCCGCCGCAGCGCGAGTACCAGCCGAGGCTGGAGCGCGAGTCCGCCGTTCCCTCCTCCTCCAGAGGAGGGTCGCTCGAAACCCCCCGTACGCCGCCGCGCCTGCCCGCGCCGTCTCCCCCGCTGTACGAGGCGACGCGGGCAGGCGCGGCGGCGTA